>NZ_JAGKRK010000043.1:0-28823 GCF_017939325.1 Aeromonas sp. MaB10011B
ATGCGTTTGGTTTCTGCCAGCCCGTGATTCCAGACATAACGAGCACAACCGCCCAACTGGCGCAGGCGTTGCGCTTGTTGTTCGGTCGGTTCGAGTCGGAATTTGTAGGCTTTCAGAATTTGCATTTAGCGCTCAGTGTGTAGCATCATTGCCATATCTATTAAGCCCGATTGAGTGACAGAATGCAATTCACTAAAATTAATAAATAACGCCATGCGGCCTACGCTTTGCACGTACATTTGGTGTTTATCACCAAGTATCGAAAGCCGATATTGGGGGATCTGCATCACGCTTCCTTCAGTCAGTGTGCGGCAGAGGTTTGCAGAGATTTTGGTGCGGAACTGAAAGAGTGTGACGGAGAGGCTGATCATGTTCACATGCTGATAGAGTACGCGCCAACGGTACAGCTATCGGTACTGGTGAACTCGTTAAAGGCGGTCACATCAAGGCGACTGCGTAATGAATTTCTGGACTTGAGAGGTGCTTACAGCAAACCCGTACTCTGGTCACGCTCTTACTTTGCGGGCTCTTGCGGCGGAGCACCGTTGGAGGTGATCAAGCAATACATTCAAAACCAGCGGGGCTGACGCCCCGGCGAAATTCCCCTCCCACCTACGTCGGAGGGAGTCCCCTTTCGTATTTAAGATGGGAACTGAAGCGGCGAACGATTAATTATAAAAGCATCAATTCGAGCTGACGCTGCGACATATAGTGTCACATGAAATGACACTGGCAGAATTTATGACCATAAAAATCATTTTTGCAACACAAGTGAACTGAAAGATTTGATGAATGCAGTTTAATGTTTCAGCAAAGCAAGAAGCAGGGAAGCCCTGCCGGGCGACACGGACTCCCCGCTTATGTTCCCCGCCCTGTCAGACCGGCTGCCAGCCGCGCATGACCCTCAGCAGGTCCTTCCAGCTCACTATGCCCACCAGGGCGCCGTTTTCCAGCACAGGCAGACAGGAGATCTGGTGCTCCAGCATGAGGCCGGCGGCCTCTTTCAGGGAGCGTTCGGGGGAGACGGTGATGGGTTCACGGCTCATGATCTGGTGGGCGCGCCGGTTGAGGGTCTCGGTGTCCCGGTTCATCTCGGCATCCGTGTCCAGATAGGGGCTGATGGCACGCAGCAGATCCCGGTCCGAGATGACCCCCACCAGCTTCTCTTCCTCCACCACCAGGAGGTGGCGGAAATGGGCCTGCTCGAAGATCTCCTTGATGACGCTCAGCCTGTCATCCATGGAAACGGTCGCGACCCGGGTCGTCATGATCTCTTT
The DNA here is from genome assembly GCF_017939325.1 of Aeromonas sp. MaB10011B. Taxonomy (NCBI): domain Bacteria; kingdom Pseudomonadati; phylum Pseudomonadota; class Gammaproteobacteria; order Aeromonadales; family Aeromonadaceae; genus Aeromonas; species Aeromonas sp. MaB10011B. The sequence goes on from NZ_JAGKRK010000043.1 coordinate 1,278, forward strand.
AATCAACATGGTCAGCCTCCTGCCCCCCAGATGTCTCTGTTATGACACGTTTTTCCGGCGGCAGCCATCCCCCCCGCCCTCAAGTGCAAATTTGTGTCATTTCACGTAAGATCCGCGCCAGTTTCTCTCCTTCAATCGAGCCAAGCAGACCCATCCATGATAGTTGCCAGTCAAATCGAACTGATCCGCGGCGGCCGCACGCTGCTGGACAACGCGTCCGCCACCATACACCCCGGCCACAAGGTGGGCCTGGTGGGCAAGAACGGCTGTGGCAAGTCCACCTTCTTTGCGCTGGTACGGGGCGAGCTGGCCATCGACAACGGCAGCTTCAGCCTGCCCGCCGGCTGGCAGATTGCCGGCGTGGCCCAGGAGACCCCGGCGCTGGACTGCTCCGCCCTGGAGTACGTGATCGACGGCGACAAGGAGTTCCGCGCCCTGGAAGCCGAGCTCGCCCGGGCCGAGGCGGATGACAACGGTCTGCTGGTGGCCGAGCTGCACGGCAAGCTCGATACCATAGGTGCCTACAGCATTCGCGCCCGTGCCGCCGAGCTGCTGCACGGTCTGGGTTTTGGCGGCGATCAGCTCGACTCGCCGGTCAGAAGCTTCTCCGGTGGCTGGCGTATGCGCCTGAACCTGGCCCAGGCGCTGCTCTGCCGCTCCGATCTGCTGCTGCTGGATGAACCGACCAACCACCTGGATCTCGACGCCGTCATCTGGCTGGAGAAGTGGCTCAAGGGCTATCAGGGCACGCTGGTGCTCATTTCTCACGACCGCGACTTCCTCGATTCCGTGGTGAATCGCATCATCCATATCGAGAACGGCAAGCTCAACGAATACAGCGGCGGCTACTCCGACTTCGAACTGCAACGGGCCGAGCACCTGGCCCAGCAGCAGTCCATGTACGAGAAGCAGCAGCGGGAGATGGCCCACATGCAATCCTATGTGGATCGCTTCCGCTACAAGGCCTCCAAGGCCCGTCAGGCCCAAAGCCGGCTCAAAGCCATGGAGCGGATGGAGAAGATCCTGCCCGCCCACGCCGACTCCGAATTCAGCTTCGAGTTTCGCGAGCCCTCGGCCCTGCCGACTCCCCTCATCGCCATGGAGAACCTGTGCGCCGGTTACGGTGACAAGGTGATCCTCGAGAAGATCAAGCTCAACCTGGTGCCGGGGTCGCGCATCGGCCTGCTCGGTCGCAACGGCGCCGGCAAGTCCACCTTCATCAAGATGCTCTCCGGTAGCAACCCGCCGCTGTCGGGCAAGCTGGAGGTGAGCGCCGGGGTGAGCATCGGCTACTTCGCCCAGCATCAGCTCGAAACCCTGCGCCTCGATGACAGCCCCCTCGATCACCTGGTGCGCCTGGCCCCGGACAAGACCGAACAGGAGCTTCGCAACTACCTCGGCAGCTTCGGTTTTCACGGCGACAAGGTGCTCGACAAGGTGGCCCCCTTCTCCGGCGGTGAGAAAGCGCGTCTGGTGCTGGCCCTCATCACCTGGCAAAAGCCCAACCTGCTGCTGCTGGATGAACCGACCAACCACCTGGATCTGGAGATGCGCCACGCCCTGACCATGGCCCTGCAAGGGTTCGAGGGGGCCATGGTGGTGGTCTCTCACGACCGTCATCTGCTGCGCACCACCACGGATGACTTCTATCTGGTCCACGGCGGCCGGGTCGAGCCCTTCGATGGGGATCTCGACGACTACCACAAGTGGCTCGGCGAGCAGGAGAAAGAGGCCAATGCCAAGCCGGCAGATGGCACTGTCTCCGCCAACTCGGCGGTGGCGCGCAAGGATCAGAAGCGCCTCGAAGCCCAGTTCCGGCAAGCGACCCGGCCGCTGCGCCAGAAGCTGGAGAAGCTCGAAACCAGCATGGAGAAGCTGCAGGCCAAGCTGGCCGCGGTGGAAGAGCAGCTCGCCGATCCCGCCATCTATGAAGAGAGTGCCAAGGGCAAGCTCTCCGAGCTGCTCAAGTCCCAGGGCCCCCTCAAGGAGGAGCTGGAGCACGTCGAGCTGGAGTGGATGAGCCTCTCTGAAGAGCTGGAAACCATGGAGCAGGCCTTCTTTGCGTGATGAAGCCTTGATGGCCAGCGAGCGGGTCAGCCCCGACGCCCTGCCCACCCCTTCCGAGTTCTGGACATGGAGCACGGGCGCCTATGGCCAGCGCAGCCAGGACTGGCTCCACGTGCAAAGCATGGGGGGCAACGTCAACCTGGCACTCCTGCTGCACCACCTCGACCTGCTCCGGATCCCGGTCGACCTCACGGACTTGCAACCGGCCCTGGTACAGACCGAGGCGGTGCTGCTCCCCTGGCGCACCCTGCGCCAGCAGGCCAAGTCACGGGTGGGAACCGAGGAGTACCAGACCATGCTGGCCCACGAACTGGAGCTGGAGCGGCTGCAACAGGGGGTCTTGCTGCAGACCCTGCGCACCCTCGCCCTGTTTCGCGGCGACAGCCGCAACCTGTTTCACTATCTATCGTTACTGGGTGCCCAGCAGGGCCCCCTCAGAGATCTCATATGCTGAGCTACCGCCACGCCTTTCACGCCGGCAACCACGCCGATGTGCTCAAACACGCCGTCCAGGCCCTGATCATCGAGTCCCTCAAGAAGAAGGAGAAACCCTTCATCGTGCTAGACACCCATGCCGGTGGCGGTCTCTACGACCTGCGCGGCGACTGGTCCCAGAAGAAGGCGGAATACGCCGACGGGATCAAACGCCTGTGGGATGAACGGGCCCAGTGGTCTGCCATGGCCCCCTATCTGGGTGTCATCGAGGAGATGAACAGCGATGGCCAGCTGCACTACTACCCCGGCTCGCCGGAGCTCTCCCGCCGCCTTATCCGCGATCAGGACAAGCTGGCGCTGATGGAGCTGCACAACAACGAGGTGGAGGATCTTCGCGCCAACATGGGGTACGACCCCCGCGTCGCCGTCCACCATCGCGACGGCTTCGAAGGGCTGGTTGCCCTGCTGCCCCCCACCCCGCGCCGCGGCCTGGTGCTCATCGACCCCCCCTATGAGCTGAAGGAAGATTACTTCGCCGTGGTCGATACCCTTAAAAAAGCGCAAAAGCTCTGGGCCACCGGCATCTACGCCCTCTGGTATCCCATCCTCGGGCAAGAGGCGGACAAGTCCCGCGACATGCTCAAAGCGATCAAGCGCGAGAACTTCGGCAACGTCCTGGTGGCCGAGCTGGAAGTGGCCGGCCAGACCAGCGATTGGGGCATGAACGGCTCCGGCATGCTCATCGTCAGCCCCCCCTGGATGCTGGACGAGCAGATCGAGGCCTTCTTGAAACCCCTGTGCGCCAGGCTGGCCCAGGGCGCCGGCGCCCAGTACAGGGTGGAGTGGCTGAACAAGGCCGAAGCCTGACCCTCGGAACCACAGAAAATGAAAAAGGGCCTGTCACAGCAGGCCCTTTTTCATTGGGGCTGATGACCCGGCACGTTCACGCTGGCCAGCTGCTCGGACAGGCGGCTCGCCAGCCAGTCGATGGCAAGCCGGGTCTTGAGGGGCAGATGCGGACCATGGGGCCAGAGGGCGTTGATGGGATAGCGCCGACCCGGCAATCGGGCCAGCAGCTCGCGCAGCTCGCCCCGCTCAAGGTGGGGCCGCGCCAGCCAGGTCGGCAGCCAGGCGAGACCAAAGCCCGCGATGGCCGCCTGGGTGATGGCGTTGAGATCGTCCATCTGCAACCGCCCTCTGGGCTGGACTTCGCGCCATGCCTCGGCCTCCTGCCACCACCACGACAGCACCCGCCCCTGGCGCAGATAGGCAATGCACTCGTGCTCCGGTAACTCGGCCAGGGTCACAGGTTCCCCCCGCTCGGCCAGATAGGCGGGCGAGGCGCAAAGCGTCATGCCGTGCTCCCCGAGCCTGCGCGCCGCCAGATCCAGGCTGTCCGGCGGCTCTGCGTTGCGGATCACCAGATCCATCCCCTCCTCCACCAGATCCACCTTGCGATCGCTGAACGACAGCTCCAGGGCCAGCCCGGGATGCGCCTTCGCCAGCGCCAGCAAAATGGGGGCCACGCACTGCTGGCCGAACAGCACCGGCATGGAGACCTTCAATCTGCCGTTGAGGGTGAGCTTGTTGCTGGCCAGCGCCGCTTCCCCAAGACGCACCTCCTCCAGCGCCCGCAGGCAGTGGCGATAGAAGAGCGCCCCCTCCTCGGTCAGGCTCTGGCTGCGGGTGGTGCGATGAAACAGTTGCACGCCGAGACGCAGCTCCAGCCGCGCCACCCCCTTGCCCACCGCCGAGCGGGTGAGGTGAAGCCGCTCCGCCGCCTGGGCGAAGCTGCCCGCCTCCACCACGGTGGCGAAGAGATCGATGCCGTTGAGCGTGTTTGCCATCTATTGCATACCTTTTGGAACCAATATGGCGAAATACTATCAGCACTGCGGAAAAAAATGACTGGTAAGCTCCCTTCATTCTTCACACGTTTCAGATGGAGTTTCCCTCATGAGCCAGATCCTGCTGCTGCAATCCAGCCTCAACGGCCCCGCATCCCGCACCAACCAGTTGATGGAGCGCTTCCTGCAAACACGCCGGGAGCAGGGCCATCAGGACCAGGTGGTGGTGCGTGATCTGACCGCCCTCGACTTGCCCGTCCTCGACAGCCCGTTGTTTCACGCCCTGCGCGGGGCTGAACCGGCCAATGAGGCCATCCGGCAGGCGGTGGCGCTGTCGGATCGGCTGATTGCCGAACTCAAGGCCACCGACCTGCTGCTGATCGGCGCCCCCATGTACAACCTCAATGTACCGACCCCCCTCAAGAACTGGTTCGATCTGGTGGCACGGGCCGGGGTGACTTTCCGTTACACCGACACCTACCCCATGGGGCTGGTGGAGGGGGTCAACGCCCTGGTGTTCAGTAGCCGCGGCGGCGTGCATCAGGGACAGACGACGGATGCGGTCACCCCCTACCTCCAATCCGTGCTCGGCCTGATGGGCATCCCGGTGGACTTCGTCTACGCAGAGGGGATGGATCTGCGCCCCCACGGGGCGGAGCAGGGGATGCGCGAGGCCCATGCTCGGATCGCTGACCTAGGCAGGTAGGGCCATCACCCGATCTTGCCCCTTCCAACCGGCCACCTGCTGCGCGGGACATTCCAAGTAAAAAAGCCCCGCAAGGGGCTTTCACGTGCAGGCAAACATCAGGCCCTGACGGGCATATCCCGCCAGAGCGCCAGAATGAGCAGCGCCAGCAGGGCAAAGGGCGGCACCAGGCAGAGCAGCACGCACAGGAAGGTGACAAGCCCCGGGTGGCGGCTCTTGCGCCGGGCCAGTCGCCAGGCCACCACACCGACAACGATCATCATCAGCAGCATGAAGAGAACAAACAGGTTGGAGTTGATGGTCATGAAAGCTCCTTTTTCATGGCAAAAGGCACACTCTAGCGCCGTTGCGGTCCCGGGCAACTCCCAATCTGGTGGTGCCTCCCCCGGTCGATAGGCATTTTCTATTTCGCTGATAGATGAGAATGGTTTTCATTTGATGAGATTCTGGGTGATACTGCCTTCATCGCCAGAGGAGACACCACCATGAAAAAGACCATCAGCTTCGCCATCCTGCACTTTTGTGTCGCCTTCACCGTGGCTTACCTGCTGACCGGCGAACTGCTCACCGCCAGCCTGATCGCCCTCATCGAGCCCGCCGTGAACACGGTCGCCTTCTACTTCCACGACCTTGGCTGGCACAAGCTCAAGCCTGAGCACAGCCTGCAGGCCAAGACCAGCAGCTTCGCCCTGGTCCACTTCTCGGTGGCCTTCGGTGTCGCCTACCTGCTGAGTGGCGAGCTGCTCACCGGCGGCGTGATGGCACTGATCGAACCTGCCATCAACACCGTCGTCTTCTTCTTCCACGAGCGGCTGTGGCGCAGCCGCCAGACCTTGGCGCTGGCCGGCGTCTGATTGCCATGCAGGGCCGCCCGGCACCCAAAAACACGGGGTGCTCCTGCCTCCTTCGGGTGTAAAGTGTGCTCTGATCACGGGGCATCACGCCCCCTGTTGGAGCCCTGTCGATGAACAAGATCTTGCTTGGAACCCTGCTGTTTTCCCCTCTGCTGGCCGCGGCGGCCACCCCGTCCTTCGAGTGCGCCAAGGCGAAAGGCGCCGCCGAAACCCTCATTTGCAAGGATGCCGGACTGGCTGCGCTGGATAACGAGCTGTCAGCCCTCTATCCCAAGGCGATTGCCGGGTTCTCCCCCGAGCAGCAGAAGAGCGAGCGCGCCATCCAGCGCGGCTGGATCAAGGGGCGCAACGACTGCTGGAAGGCGGGCGACCTGCGCCAGTGCGTGGAAGAGAGCTACCAGTTGCGGATCACCGAGTTGCAGATAAAAGGCGGCCAACTGAGGGTGCCGACGCCGATTGATTACCAGTGCGGCAAGAGCCTCACCCTCTCCACCTACTTCTACAACGAGGCCAAGCGGCCCGCCGCCATGATCAATTTGAGCGAGGGGAACGACCAGCAGCAGGTGCTCGCCTATGAGACCCCCAGCGCCAGCGGCGCCCGGTACGAGGGGCAAAACCTCACCCTCTGGACCAAGGGGAGCGACGCCATGCTGGAGCGCTACGGTCAGCCCACCCTCAACTGCAGCGAGATCCCGGGCAACTGATCCCCCGCCCGGCCAAGGGCCGGGCAACCACTCCCGTACAGGCAGCAAGAGGGTCACCAGTTGGTGGCCACTCGCTCCCTTTTACCTATGCCCAGCCCTCTCTCGCCAATCCAGCCCGGACGCCAGGCTTTCGGGCTTGCCTCCATTTGTTGATCTTGCCCGGCAATTCGCCATTTCCTCCTTCCCCTTCGCTCGCGGGCCGTTAATATAGCCAATTGGCAACATACGCCTCGTCGGAGTCTCCCATGAGCCATGCCAACCCTCTCGCAGGTAACGTGCAGCAGACTGGAGGCTGTAATTCAGGGCGGTAGCCATGCCGGCGTTTGTCATGACCAAGGTCACACTGCTTTTCTATACCGTCGTAATGGTTGTGCAAAAAGAAGAGGTCAAGCGAATACAGTCTGCTTCAGAGGTAGGCAGGTAATCCATTGATTTAAATGTTACTTCTAAGGAAGGTGCGAATAAGTCATATGGCACGAGAGCATTTACTGGTAACCCATTGATATTAAATGACTAAAATTTTCATTTTTTGTTCTTGGGATACTTGTTCGCACTTTCCCTAGCAGTCAAAGATGGCGGAGATTATCCATTCCCCATTAATTGTGGCGAATGTTGCAGTTACGAAACTGTCGTTGAGGTGGGTACAAACGAGTTTTTGTGCACCGAGTGTTTCACAGTTACAGACAGTTATGGAGTATGCGAATGGTGCAATGATGAATCTACAAATCTGTCTGAAGGTACTATGTGGTCTGGGTGTGAGTTTTGTGATGGACGGGCAGGTTGGGATGATGATTAATAAGGCGGTGTGTACAGATCTAGTTATCACCTGACACCAACCTCCTTCGCCGCAGACAGGCAGGGTATTTCCCCCTGCAAGCCGCCGAGCCGAGTTTAGCTGGTCAGGAGCGCCGTCATGGATGACGGCGCAGCCGCAGGCGGCACAGGGATGTGCCGTGTGCGGTGCTCCGTCCGACCCGATGAAGTAGGCGAGGGAATCCGCGAAACGGACGGCTTGCCGGGGGAGAAGACCTTTGGTGGCTTTGGGTCTTTCCAATGTCACTCTCCCCGGCCCGAAGAGCGGGCGAAACCCCGTCGAGGGCAAAGCCATATCCCGCCCCTGCGCCGTGTCAGGGATGCGGCGATGCCGTCACAGCTCCACATCGTTATCCTCCCCACACTGCACCGATGGCGCCCTCCCCCTCGGGTATTCAATCCCCCCTGCCACTGACCTATAGTGGGCTCCTTTCACACCACCTTTGCGAGCAGCAGTATGTATATCGGTGAATTTGCCCGGCTGGCGGGCACCACCCCAAAGGCGGTCCGTCTCTACGAGCAGCTCGGGCTGCTGCCCGAGCCCAGGCGGCGCGGCAAGTATCGCGTCTACCGGGCCGAGGATCTGGAGTGGGTCGGCTTTATCCGCGAGGCCCAGCGGCTTGGCTGCAAGCTCGGGGAGCTGGTTCCCCTGCTCGCGGGCGTCACCAGCCTCGACCACTTCCCCTGGCAGAAGGTGGAGCAGCTTATCGCGGACAAGCTGGCGCAGATCGCGGCGGAGGTCGCCCGGCTGCAACGCCAGCATCAGGGCTTGAGCCAGTGCGCCACGCTGCTGGCGCAGCACCCCTGCCGCTATGGCGCCCCGGCGCGGCAATCCCCCGACGGGCGGGATCATCCCGCCGCCGCGGCTCGGGGTCAAAAGGTGGCTTGACTCTGTCCCATGGGACAAGGGGTGTAATGGGGGCTCACTTCAAGGAGCCATACCATGACCCCCAACCTGCTTGTTCTCAACGGCAACCCCAAACCCGACAGCCTCTGCCACGCCCTCGCCCGAGAGTATGCCCGCAGTGCCGAGCAAGGGGGCGCGCGCGTCACCCTGCATCACGTGGGGGAGCTCGCCTTCGCGCCGGATCTTCACCATGGCTATGACGAGGTGCAGCCCCTCGAGCCCGATCTGCAGTCGGTGCAGCAGAGCCTGACGCAGGCCCACCATCTGGTGATCGTCGCCCCCGTCTGGTGGGGCCACCTGCCAGCCCGGCTCAAGGGGCTGCTGGATCGCACCCTGCTGCCGGGTTTCGCCTTTCGCTACCAGCCGGGGAAGGCGTACCCGGAGCAGTTGCTCGCCGGCAAGACGGCACGCCTGCTGCTCACCATGGACAGCCCCCCCTGGTATTACCGCTGGTGGCAGGGAGCCCCCCTGGATCGCACCCTGGACAAGCCGGTGCTGGGGCTGTGCGGTATCCGGCTGACCCACCGCCAGCATCTGGGGCCCGTCCACACCTCGGATGAGGGGGCCCGCCAGCGCTGGCTCAGCTAGGCCGGGGCCGCCGCCCGCCAGGATGTGCAGCGGCTGGGCAGGCGCCCCGCCTAATCCCTGCCATGGGCATGTTTTGCCCATTAAAAAGCCCCGCAGTTGCGGGGCTTTTGTCGTCGAGGCGGGGGTTATTTTGCCGCGATGGCGTCTGCCATGGGGCTCTGGAACTCCTGCTCGGCTTCTGCGAAGCGATCCTGCATGGCCTTGGAGGGGGCCTTGTCCAACAGGCTGAACAGCACGATGGCCAGGGTGGCAAACAGGAAGCCCGGGATGATTTCGTACAGACCCAGCCAGCCGAACTGCTTCCAGATGATGACGGTCAGGGCACCGACCAGCATGCCCGCCAGGGCGCCGTTGCGGGTCATGCGGGACCAGAGCACGGAGAGCAGCACCACGGGGCCGAAGGCGGCACCGAAACCGGCCCAGGCGTAGCTCACCAGCCCCAGCACCCGGTTTTCCGGGTTGGTGGCGACGGCGATGGCCACCAGGGCGATCAGCAGCACCATGGCGCGGCCGACCCACACCAGCTCTTTCTGGGAGGCGTTCTTGCGCAGGAAGGGCTTGTAGAGATCCTCGGTGATGGCGCTGGAGCAGACCAGCAGCTGGCAACTGAGGGTACTCATGACCGCCGCCAGGATGGCGGAGAGCAGCACGCCGGCAATCCAGGGGTTGAACAGGATCTTGGAGAGCTCGATGAAGACGCGCTCCGGGTTGGCGGTCACGCCACCCGCCTGCTCGGTGAAGGTGGAGAAGTAGGCCAGGCCGAAGAAACCGATGGCCACGGCGCCACCCAGGCACAGCACCATCCAGGTCATGCTGATGCGACGGGCGCTGGCCATGGAGTGGTGGGAGTCCGCCGCCATGAAGCGCGCCAGGATGTGGGGCTGGCCGAAGTAGCCCAGGCCCCAGGCCATCAGAGAGATGATGGCGATGAAGTCCAGGTTCTTGAACATGTCGAGATTGCTGGCGTTCTGCGCCGCCACCTGCACCATGGCGGTGTCGATGCCGCCCACGGCGATGATGACGAACACAGGAGTCAGGATGAGGGCGAAGATCATCAGGGTCGCCTGCACGGTGTCGGTCCAGCTTACCGCGAGGAAGCCGCCGAAGAAGGTGTAGGTGATGGTGGCCGCGGCACCGATCCAGAGGGCGGTGTCATAGCTCATGCCGAAGGTGCTCTCGAACAGGCGGGCACCGGCCACCACGCCGGAGGCGCAGTAGATGGTGAAGAACAGCAGGATCACCAGGGCGGAGAGGATGCGCAGCACCCGGCTCTTGTCTTCGAAGCGGTAGGTGAAGTAGTCCGGCAGGGTCAGGGCGTTGCGGTTCTTCTCGGTGTGAACCCGCAGCCGACCGGCCACCCAGCGCCAGTTGAAGTAGGCGCCGATGATGAGGCCGATGGCGATCCAGCTCTCGGAGATGCCGCCGATGAAGACGGCGCCAGGCAGGCCCATCAGGAGCCAGCCACTCATGTCGGAGGCACCGGCGGAGAGGGCGGTCACCCAGCTCCCCATGCGGCGGCCGCCGAGAATGTAGTCGTCAAAGTTACGGGTGGCGCGATAGGCGATAAAGCCGATCAACACCATCCCGAGGATGTACACCAGAAAGGTGATGAGCATGGGGGTGCTAGCTGTCATTCAAAACTCCGTTATGTGACGTCTGTGCCCGTTCTTGCGACGGACTCTTCCTTAAAAAAACCGGCCTAGAGTAATCAGCAGATCGCCGGACCACAACCACTTTTAACAAATAAAAAACACATGGAAAACGTTTAACACCTAACCAAGCAACCACTCAATTGCAATAAGGCCGGATTTTATCCCGACCTGCCAAGGGTTTACCCTGATGATTCCCTCCCCCGCGCCATAAAAAAGCCCCGACAGTGGCCGGGGCTCGGAATACCGACGGGCGGGATCAGCGGTTGATGGCGATAGGCATGCCGCTGCGCTGCTCCAGGGCCTGCTTGACCAGCTGGGAGTCGCTGTCCGCGTGGGCGATGAAGCGGGTCACGGCGGTGGACATGGGCAGCGGGGCCGGCAGGCTGGAGTTGAACTCCTCCTGGTTGCGCGAGAGGGGCTGGTGCACTTCCAGGTAGCGGCGGCCATCCGGCTCGACAGAGGCCTTGATGGGCTGGTTCACGAACTGGACGCGGGTACCGACCGGGACCTGCTTGAACAGGTACTCGATGTCGTCGTTGCGCAGACGCACGCAGCCGTGGCTCACCCGCAGGCCGATGCCGAACTGGGCGTTGGTACCGTGGATGGCGTACATCTTGCCGATGTAGAGCGCGAACAGCCCCATGGGGTTGTCCGGACCGGCCGGCCAGACAGCAGGCAGGGTCTCGCCACGGGCGGCGTACTCGGCGTGCATCTTCGCGGTCGGGGTCCAGGTCGGGCCCGCCTTCTTGCGCTGCACGCTGGTCACCCAGTCTTCCGGGGTGTCGGTGCCGAGCTGGCCGATGCCAATCGGCAGCACTTCCACCACCTTCTTGCCTCTGGGGTAGTAGTAGAGGCGCATCTCGGCGACGTTCAGCACGATGCCTTCACGGGGGGCATCCGGCAGGATCAGCTGATGCGGCACGACCAGCTTCTCGCCCGCCTGCAGCAGCAGGGGGTCCGCCTTGGGGTTGGCTTCCAGCATGTTGGTCAAGCCGAGCTGGAATCTGGCCGCTGCCGCTTCCAGGGGTTGGCCCGCCTCTTCCGGGGACACCACGTAGTCCAGGTTCTCCCCCACCAGGCGGCTGTTGGCTGCGGGCAGGGCATATTCGATGGCGAGGGCGGGCATGGCGGCCAGGATCAGGGAGCAGCACAGTGCGGCCGCCGTGTTGTGGAGGAGCTTCATAACTTTCCTGTGATAAAGGGGGTGGTTCAGCACTCTGGCCAGCGCGGAGGCGACGGGCGCGCCCGGGGCGAAGAGAAGGCCGCCATTTTTCTCCTCTGCCATGCAAATTTCAACCGCCACGTGCTGACGGGTCGGTGATTAAATACGGTGCCGCGCCGCGCCGCGGCACCTTGTCATAAGCGGGATCAGCCGTTTTTCCAACTGTGCATGTCATAACCGGTTGGCGACTGATGCAAACGTAGATGGAATTGCTCAATTATCGCAAATATGTGGTCGAAAATATCAGCCTGTATCCCTTCATACTCGGCCCAGGCGGTGGTCGCCGTGAAGCAGTAGATCTCCAGCGGCAGGCCGTCCGTGGTCGGTGCCAACTGGCGCACCATCAGGGTCATGTCCTTGCGAATGCCCGCATGGGCCCGCAGGTAGGCGTCCAGATAGGCGCGCAGGGTGCCGAGGTTGGTGAGGTGGCGACCATTGATGGGGCAGCTGATGGCATCGCTGAGCTGCTGGTTGTAGCTGCTGAGCTCCTGCTCCTTGCGGCTGAGGTAGGGTGCCAGCAACCTGGCCTGCTTGAGCTGCAACTGCTCCTGCGAGGTGAGGAAGCGCACGCTGGTCATGTCGATGTTGACGCTGCGCTTGATGCGGCGCCCGCCGGATTCGGTCATCCCCTGCCAGTTCTTGAAGGAGTCGGAGATGAGGGCATAGGTGGGGATGGTGGTGATGGTCTTGTCCCAGTTCGACACCTTGACCGTGGTGAGGCCGATGTCGGTCACCTCGCCGTCCGCCCCGTACTTGTCCATCTGCAGCCAGTCACCGACGCTCAGCATGCGGTTGGCGGAGAGCTGGATACCCGCCACCAGGCCGAGGATGGGGTCCTTGAACACCAGCATCAGGACCGCGGTCATGGCCCCCAGGCCGCTGAACAGGAAGAGGGGCGACTTGCCGAGCAGCAGGGCGATCATCAGGATGCCCACCAGGATGCTGGCCACCAGTTTCACCCCCTGGAAGATGCCGCGCAGGGGCAGATCCCGCCCAAGCCGGGTATACCGGCTCAGGGAGAGCAGGCAGTCGAGCAGGGCGAACAGGGCCAGCAGCAGGAACAGCAGGATCCAGAGCTGGGCCAGCAACTCGATAAGCGCCAGGCTCTCGGACGCTTTGGGCAGCCAGATCTCCGCCTGACCGAGCAGCACGGCGCCCTGGAACACGAAGGCGAGCCGGTAAAAGAGGCGTTGCTGCAACTGGGGCGGCAGCCACATCTGCTTGGTCTTGCCAAGCAGCCCCACCAGGCGCACCAGCAGGATGCGGTGCAGCACCAGGTGCAGCACCATGGCGGTCAGCACGATGAACCCCAGGGCGATCACCAGGGCCATCATGGGGGTCACATCGACCCCCAGACCTGACAACCAGTTGAAAAACATCTCTTTCATCGTTACCTCCGCAATATCACACAGCGGTCAGGGTACGCATCTGGTCCCCCATGTCAAATGACAGGCCGATCACTATTGCCGAAACGACAACGCCCGGCAGGGGCCGGGCGTTGTCATCACCAGAGGGTGCCTTAGCCGACCAGGCTCAGGGCATCACGAGCGATCACCAGCTCTTCGTTGGTGGGCATCACCAGGGCCAGACGGCTGCCTTCGACGGTGATGGGGCCTTCACCGCCCAGCACGGCGGCGCTGTTGGCCTCCTTGTCGATCTTGAAGCCGAGCAGGGCCAGTCGGGCCAGCACCATCTCGCGCACCATGGCGGCGTTCTCGCCGATGCCGCCGGTGAACACCAGGGCGTCCAGGCGACCATCCATGGCGGCAGCATAGGCACCGACGTACTTGGCAACGCGATAGGTGAAGACATCCAGCGCACGCTTGGCACCGGCGTCGGTGGCGTAGTTGCCGGTGACGTAGCGGCAGTCGCTGCTCTCCTCGGTCATGCCCAGCAGGCCGGATTCGCGGGTCAGCACCTGGTTGATCTTGTCCACGCTGTAACCCAGGTTGTCGTGCATGAAGAAGACGATGGCAGGGTCGATGTCACCGGAGCGGGTGCCCATCGCCAGCCCTTCCAGCGGGGTCAGCCCCATGGAGGTGTCGACGGACTCGCCGTTCTTGATGGCGCAGACGGAGGCACCGTTGCCCAGGTGGCAGTTGATGATGTTGAGCTCATGGAGCGGTTTGCCCAGCGCCTTGGCGGTCTCTTCGGCGATGAAGCGGTGGGAGGTGCCGTGGGCGCCGTAACGACGGATGCCGTTCTCGCGATAGAGTTTGTAGGGCAGCGCGTAGAGGTAGGCTTCCTCTGGCAGGGTCTGGTGGAAGGCGGTGTCAAACACGGCCACGTTCTTGTCGGCCAGGGCCGGGAACACCTTGAGGGCGGCACGGATGCCGATGAGGTGCGCCGGGTTGTGCAGGGGGGCAAACGGAATGGCGGCCTCGATGCCGGCGATCACGCCCTCATCGATGCGAACGGAACGGGAGAACTGCTCGCCGCCGTGCACGATGCGATGGCCGATGGCGACCAGCTGATCGGCCAGGGCGGGATCCTGGGGCAGGATGTGGCCCACGATGTGGTCGAGGGCTTCCTGGTGCGCGGCACCGGCGCCCAGCATGGCGTCGCCCTTGACCCCGTGGAGTTTCCATTTGATACGTGCGTCATCCAGATTGAAGCATTCGGCCAGGCCGGACAGCATGTCCTCGCCCGTTTCAGCGTCCATTACGGCAAATTTCAGGGAAGAGCTACCGCAGTTAAGGATCAATACCAACTTGCTCATGTTCTACATCTTCCTGTGCTTCGGCTTTACGCCGACAGTGTCGTGTCATCCAGCGATGGATGGGATTCCCCTGCCGGGGGCTTATGGTCGCAGGAGGGTGCGTCCAATTTTTCAAATCGTTGGGCGCAGACCGTTCGTCTGGCGCGCGCGTCGAATCAGCGATTCGCAACGGGCCTCTGTTGGCCCAATCACTCGGGACTCCAGGCCCCGAATGCCACTCAGGCGCCGGTCAGCAGCGACTGGTGAACCTTGACGACCAGCTTCTTGACCGGACCTGGGGTCGTCAGGGTACAGAGGGGGCGATGCAGTTCTCCCGGCCAGAAGATGGCGAAGTCGCCGGGCTGCAACGCCAGATAACTGGTCTGCTCGTCATCGACGAACCAGAGATCGGGGTGAGGATGGTCGGCACCGTCCCGGCTGTAGGCGTGAGGGCCCACGCCGATCCACTCCTCGCCGCGCAGCAGCAGCTGGATGTCCAGATACTGCTCATGAAACTCGCCCCGGCGATCCACCACCGGCTCTGTCAAATCCTCGCTCACCAGGCAGAACAGCATGAGGCCGTCGACCTCCTGCTTGCCGAGGGGGGCGTGCAGCCAGCGTTCGACGCTTTGCACCACCTCGGCCACGATACGGTTCAGGGGGGCGGGCAAGGGGGTGCGTTGCAAGGTATCCAGACTGCCGGTGATCATGAGGTTCGCATCCTTAGATATATCTGTGGTCTATCTTTGTGCACCAATGAAAAAGGACCATTGAAGGTCCTTTTATCGTCTCGTCTGCCATCCGTGCAGACGGGGGCGCTGTCGCTTCCTAGCCGATGGCGCCGAGTCACTGTTGCATACTCGTCCGCCCCTGCCAAGAGATACTCGCCCATTTACCCGATGATCGTACCAGTTGAAACAATATTATTCACTACCCAATCTCCCCCGACTTTGACCAGACGCAAAAACGGGAGCATCTGCTCCCGTTTTTTTTCCATCACCCGCTCAAAAGCGGTGCCATTCAAACCTTGCCGGCGTTTTCCACCGGCTTGGCGTACATGGCGCGCCAGATGGCCTTGTGCTCTTGTGGCACCTCGGACTGACGAGTCAGGAAGGCACTCTGCTCTATGGTGCTGGCCTTGCCGGGCACATCCGCCGCGAGGTAGTTGCCTGGGAAGAGGCGATAGCTGCTCCAGATCGCCTTGTCGATGAGCGCCGCCAGCTCGTCTGGATCGCTGAAGCCCTCGGTGATGGGGGCGCCGAAGGAGACATGTACCCGCCCCTTCTGGCCGACGATGCCCGCGACGATACTCTCGATGTCCTCGAATTCGCCCTTCTCGTAGCTGCCGTTGACCGACTTCTCGTAGAGCTCGCGCGCCTTGGCCTTGTCGGTGGGATCCAGCTCGTAGCTGATGCTCACCGGCACGATGTTGAGGCTGCGCATGTAGTCGACGAACTCGATCTTCTGCTTCTTGCCGTCCACGTAGAACATCTTGAGGATGGCCGGATCGGTCTTGTCATCCCCGTCCTTGGCGCGCCCCTCCTTCTGGGCGATCCAGATGGAGTGCCCCTCGTGCACCGACTGGCCGATGTAGGCCGACAGCTCGCCGAGGGCCTTCATCATCTCCCGCGGCCCCTTGGCGGAGCGCTTGACGATGAAGCTCTTGTTGAGCTTCATCAGCTCGGTGGCGCAGGGCTTGCGCAGCAGGTTGTCGCCGATGGCGATGCGCACGGTATCGAACCCGTGGGTGTGCAGCCCCCAGTTGACGAACGCCGGATCCATGGCGATGTCCCTGTGGTTGGAGACGAACAGGTAGCCCTGCTCCTTCTTGAGGTGTTCGAGCCCGGAGAAGCTCACCCCCTGGGTGGAGGTGGCGATCATCCGGGTCATGTAGCGGGTCACCCCCATCTGTACCTGATGGATGGTGCTGACCTTGGCCCACTTGTGGCGCAGGAACTGGCGGATCAGCGGGCGAATGGCCCAACCCAGCCAGCTCATCAGGGAACCGAAGCGGTATTTGGCGATGGCGCCGATAAACTCGTCATCCTGGATCAGCCGCTCGATGGCAGCCGGTACTTCTTCATCGCGATAGGGGCGAATGTCCGCGAATCTATCTACTTCTGTCACAATGTCTGCCTTGCATGTATGGAGTCGCGGCCTGCGTCTGCCGGCCGGGAAAATTCAGGGCGCAATTTTACACGCTTTTATCCCCAGGGGTATGAGAGGCGTACAGATAGTGCGATCTTGCAGTGAAAAAGCGATGGCGGTCACCCGCCAGCCCCCCCTTTCGACAACGGCTCTGCTAGCCAGCGGGGTTGATGAGCGCGGTGAGGACGTGGTCCTCCCAGCGGCCGTTGATCATCAGATAGTCCCGAGCGTACCCCTCCTGCTCGAACCCCAGCCGTTCGAGGAGCGCGCCGCTTCGCAGGTTCGCGGGCATGTAGCTGGCCATGATGCGATGCAGGCCCAGCTCCCGGAACAGGTGATCGATGCCGGCGGCCACCACCTCCTGCATCAGGCCCTGCCCCTCATGCTCCTTGTCGATGGCATAGCCCAGGTGGCACGCCTTGAACATGCCCATCACAATGTTCGTGAAATTGCAGGTGGCGAGCACCCGCTCCCCCCTGGGATCGAGCGCCACCAGTTGCACGGCACTGCCCTCGAAATAGTGGCCGTAACCGTCGCGCAAGCGGGTCTGCCAGTGAGCCAGGGTGTAGAAGCTCTCCTCCCGCTTGGGCTCCCAGGGGGACAGGTGGGCGCGATTGCGCAGATAGAAATCCACCATCAGGCAGGCCCGCTCCGGGGTCAGCACGGTCAGCCGGGTACGGGGGGTGGCAATGTGTGGCAGCGTCGTCATCTCACCCTCAGGAGGTTGGAAGCGGACAGGAAGGTCATCAGAGATCCCTCAGCCTCAGCCACTCGTCCCGCAGCAGGCCGTAGTGCACATGATCCACCACCCTGTCCGCCAGCCGCTCCGCCCGCCGGGTGATCCCCTCCTGGGTCATTCCCAGCCGCTCGCACACGGCCCGGCTCGCCTCGTTCTCGAGGGCGGCGCTGATCTCTACCTTCTCCATCCCCATCTCCTCGAAGGCGTGATGGATCAAGGCCTGGCAGGCCCGGGTGATGATGCCGTGCCCCTGCCAGCGCTCCGCCAGCCAGTAGCCGATGGTCACCTTGCTGAGATCCTGATCGATCTGGTTGTAACCGATGACGCCGACCACCTCCCCCTGATACTCGATGGCCGTGGTCAGCCCCTCCCCCCGGGCAAACTTCTCGATGGAGTGGCGAATGAAGGTGGCGCTGTCGGCGGGCTGCTGGATGTGGGGCACCCAGGGCAGCCACTGGGAGAGGTAATCGCGGTTGCGCTGGCAGAGGCGAAACAGCTCGCTGGCCATGTCGGGTTGCAGGAACAGGAGCGCCAGCTCGTCATCCAGTTGCCATGAAAACATCGCCACTCCTCCCCGGTTCCGCTCCGGCCACCTGCCGTCATGGGAGCCAATGTAGTCAATCAATCCCTTGTTTGCCAAGGACTTTTCAACCGGCTTCCCCGCTGGCAACCCCCATATGGCGATCCCCATGCGGGCACCTTGCCCCCAGGTCATCAATCACCCCTCGCAGCGGTTCAACATGCTGCCATTACCAGTATTTGTGGATGATTGGCGCTGTAAAAGTGAATCGTGCTACCTGTTTTCGCTGCCCTGTGACAAATGACAGGCCGTTATTTTCCCCCTTCCCACTAGTGTAAGAGCGCCGGGCAACGGACCCGGCGTGTAATCTTCATCGACTAAGGAAAGACGAGATGAACAAAGTCTATTTGGCCGTCATGCTGGCCTGCTGGGGAAGCGCCGCCATGGCGGCAGAACAGGTGGAAGTGAACCAGGTCTCGGACCTGGCCGGTGCGGTGAGTGGCGCCGCCAAGATTGGCGCCCTTGGCGCCGGGGATGGCGAGTTTCGCAAGGTGCGGGCGGTGACGCTGCCCAATGGCCAGCAGCGGATACGCTATGAGCAGACCTGGCAGGGGATTCCGGTGTGGGGCCAGGTCCTGGTGGCCGATCAGGCGCTGGGGGGCCAGGTCAATCAGGTGTCCGGCACCATGCTGCGCAAGATCGATGCCGACCTGACGGGCCCGGCCGTTGCCCTCTCCGCCAGCGACGCCGCACGCCAGGCTCGCAGCGGTGCCAAGGGGAGCAACGAACAGGTCAAGCTGTTCGTGATGCAGGATGAGACCGGCCAGGCCAGACTGGTCTATCTGGTCTCCTGGCTTGCCGCCAGCAAGGAACCGAGCCGCCCCTTCGTGATGATCGACGCCCAGACCGGCAGCGAGCTCAAACGCTGGGAGGGGATCAACCACAAGGACGCTACCGGCCCGGGGGGCAACGTCAAGACCGGCAAGTATTTCTACGGCGCCGACTTTGGTCCCCTTCAGGTGGATGACAACTGCCGCATGACGGGGACCAACGTGGACACCCTCAACATGAATCACGGCACCACGGGGGGCACCATCCACCAGTTCACCTGCCCGGAGAACACGGTCAAGGAGATCAACGGTGCCTATTCCCCTCTCAACGATGCCCACTACTTCGGCAACGTGGTGTTCGACATGTACCGCAACTGGTACAACACGGCGCCGCTGAGCTTCAAGCTCAAGATGCGGGTGCACTACAGCCGCAACTACGAGAACGCCTTCTGGGACGGCAGCCAGATGACCTTCGGCGACGGGGCCACCACCTTCTATCCGCTGGTGAGCCTGGATGTGGCGGCCCACGAGGTGAGCCATGGCTTCACCGAGCAGAACTCAGGACTGGTCTACTCCGGTCAGTCCGGCGGCATCAACGAGGCCTTCTCCGACATGGCGGGGGAAGCGGCCGAATACTACATGAAGGGCAGCAACGACTGGCTGGTGGGGGCCCAGATCTTCAAGGGCAACGGCTCCTTGCGCTACTTCGAGGACCCGGCCCGGGACGGCAAGTCCATCGGCCACGCCAGCGATTACTATGACGGCATCGACGTGCACCACAGTTCCGGGGTCTACAACCGCGCCTTCTACCTGCTGGCCAACACCAGCGGCTGGCAAACCCGCAAGGCGTTCGAGGTGTTCGTGCTGGCCAACCGCCTCTACTGGGGCCCCAACACCACCTTCGATCAGGGGGCGTGCGGGGTGACCAGGGCCGCCACGGATCTCGGCTACAGCGTGAGCGACGTGGCAGCCGCCTTCACCGCCGTCGGGGTCAATGCCACCTGCGGCGGCACCACGCCCCAACCGGGCAGCGTGCTGCAAAACGGGGTACCGGTGAGCAATCTCACCGCCGCCAAGGGGGGCAAGCTGAACTTCACCGTCGAGGTGCCCGCCGGCAGAAGCCAGCTGGTGGTGACCAGCAGCGGCGGCAGCGGGGATGCGGATCTCTACGTGAAGTTCGGCAGCGCGCCGACCGCCAGCAGCTATGACTGCCGCCCCTACAAGAGCGGCAATGCCGAAACCTGTACCCTGAACGCCCCCAAGGCGGGGACCTGGCACGTGCAGCTGAGCGGGTTCAGCGCCTTCTCCGGCGTCACCCTCAAGGCCAGCTACTGAGTCTGAGCGGGCATCAAGGGGAATTAGCGAAGAGCGCCGGCCTGGTCCGGCGCTTTTTTATGTCCGCTTGCCCGACCAGCGCCGGGCCAGGGTACGGGCCGCCTCCAGCACCCGCTCCTTGGCGGGATTGGGGCGCTTGCCGCTGCGCCAGGCCATCATCACATCCCAGTGATCCGGTGGCAGATCCACCACGTCCAGCTTCACCAGGCGACCGAACTCCAGATCCCGGGTGATGGCGAGCGCCGGCATCAGGGTGATGAAGCCGTGCTCCAGCGCCAGCTCCCGCGCCGCACTCGCTGGCTGGATGGCGTGCAGCGGGCTCGCCACCTGGCGCAGCAAACGCAACTGCAGGATCAGCTCGTCGCAGCCCGTCCCCCACTGCTGGGGCGCCAGCCGCTCGTTGGCAATGTCCTGCAGGGTCAGCCCTTGCCGCCCGGCCAGCGGGTGGGTGGCGCAGGCCACGGCGATGATCGGGGAACGGTAAAGCAGTTCGAGCTGGATGCCCGCGATGGCAGGGCACTTGAGAATGAAGCCCACGTCGGTCTCGCCGGTCAGCAACTCCTGCATGATGATGCCAGAGTGATCCGTGTTGCAGCGGATCTCGAAGGTCTCGTCCACCAGGGCCAGCAGCAGGGGGCCGAACACCGCCGTGGTCAGGGAGGGGAGGCAGGAAAGCCGGATCCGCGGCAATGCAGGCGCCCCCTGCATCGCCAGCCGCCCCCCTTCCAGTGCGCTCAGGGCCGCAGTCGCGGCAGGCAGAAACTGCTCGCAGGCCGGGGTCGGGGTGGCCCCCCGACGATGGCGACGGAACAGGGACTGACCCAGCTCCTGCTCCAGCACGGCAATGCGCTGGCTCACCATGGGTTGTGACCAGCCGCGAATGGCGGCCACCTTGCTGAAGCTGCCACGGTTGGCCACATCCAGCAGCAGTTGCAAATCGTCGAGGGTCATAGCCATAACCAAATCCAATATGAAATATAGCCAGTTGTCGGCTACCACTATATCTGGAGCCCCACCAGAATAGCAGCATCAATCGTCATGAATCGGCTGAACGCCACCGAGCCAGGGAGTTGTCATCCCCTTGGCTCTGTTTGGTGACGGCGCCGTTCGGGCAAGAAAGACAACAATATCAGCGAAGCAAACAGAGGTATCAGGGTCATGGTGGATCGGGCGAGGCGGTTGGGGCGGTGGTTCTTGGCATTGGATTCCCTGCTGGTGATCCTGGGCTTCTTCGTGGTGATGCCCATGATCAGCCTGCGCTTCGTCGACCAACTGGGCTGGGCCGCCGGTGTGGTGGGACTGGCACTGGGGCTGCGTCAGCTTACCCAGCAAGGGCTGGGGGTCTTTGGCGGCTCCCTCGCCGACAAGTTCGGGGCGCGCCCCCTCATCGTCTGCGGCATGCTGCTGCGGGCGCTGGGGTTTGCCAGCCTGGCCTATGCCCAGAGCGGATTGGAACTGATCCTCTCCTGCATCATCTCGGGGCTGGGTGGCTGCCTGTTCGATCCCCCCCGCGCCGCCCTGGTGATCAAGTTCACCCGGCCACGGGAGCGGGGTCGCTACATCTCCCTGCTGATGATGCTGGAGAGCGCCGGTGCCGTGGTGGGGGCCCTGCTCGGCAGCTGGCTACTCAACTTCGACTTCGAGTATGTCTGCCTGCTGGGGGCCGGCCTGTTCGTCTGCGCTGCCCTGTGCAACCTGCTCATCCTGCCCCCCCTACAAGCTCTCGGTGCGCCCGACCCCGATCCGAGACGGCCTGGGCCAGGTGCTGGCGGACAAGGCGTTCTGCCGGCTGGTGCTGATCCTGAGCGGCTACTACGCCCTCTGGGTTCAGGTGATGCTGATCTTCCCCATCCTGGTCAAACAGATGGCAGGCAGCACCACCGCGGTGGGCTGGATGTATACCCTGGAGACGGCCATCTCCCTGGCCCTGCTCTACCCGCTGGCCCGCTACGGCGAGCGCCACTTCAAGCTGGAGAATCGCCTGATGGCGGGGGTGCTGCTGATGACCACGGGGATCGGGCTGGTGGCCTTTGCCACCACCTTGCCCGCCGTCTTTCTGCTGCTCGCCTGCTTCTACCTCGGCATCGTCATCGCCGAGCCGGCGCGGGAGACCCTGATGACCAAGCTCGCGCAGCCCGGTGCGCGCGGCAGCTACATGGGGTTCAGCCGCCTGGGGCTGGCGCTCGGGGGCATGACGGGTTACGTGGGGGGCGGCGCCCTGCACGACTACGCCATGGCCCAGGGGCAACCCTGGTTACCCTGGCTGGTGCTCGGCACCGTCGGTGTCACCACCTTGCTGCTGCTGGCCAACTGCTTCCAGCGCGGCTCCCGCCTGGCAGGGGTCAACGCCTGATCCTCTGGCAATCATCCCGTCTACCCCGGGCGCCCTTCTCTTGAAGGGCGCCCTTTTTTATCTTCTTCTTGCATTGCCCTCCCCCTCGTCTGCGCCCATCCACCCAAAAATCCCCCATAAAAAAAGCGGCAGATTGCTCTGCCGCTTTTGTTTTTCTACTGTCTGTTCGTTTTAGCCATGAGGCTTGTCGATCACCAATATGTTACGCAACATGTAATCGAGCACCTGCTCGGTCGTAGTATTAGAACCGCCCGTCAGGCTGTCGAAGGTATGATTCATCAACACAATCTCTTGAGTTGATGAGGTAGCACTATTGTCTTCTCTGATAAACAGATGCACACCATCGCCCCCCTGAATAACAGAGAGTAGAGAAGTCAGGTCATTCTGATTGTGAGAATCAAGTAAATCACTCAAGTCCAGCTTGTCTCCTTCCAAACGGTTAATGGTGCCTGACCCCTTGTTGAAGTCCATAATGTAATCCGTAGCTACGGCTCCTGATACCGTATCCCACTGATTCCAGACGAAAGTATCTAAGCCGCCGTCACCACGCATTACATCGTTGCCGAGCCCGCCGATTAGGATATCGTTTCCCAGACCGCCGCGCAGTGCATCGTTGTGACTGCCGCCATCGATATAGTCGTCACCGGTACCGCCAAACAGGATATCCGAACCTGACTGCCCGTAGATCTTGTCATTGCCGCTACCGCCATTGACCACATCCGCTTTACTACTACTGACATCAACACTCAGCAACAGACCGTCGCCATCGAGCATGGCATCTGTGCCAGACAAGCTGCCTGTCATGATGTGATGAGCCTTAAGCTGATTTACCGTCAGTTGCAACGAATCGTCGGTACCGAATCCATCAGCCCCAGTTTTGCCTGCATAAATCACATCATTGCCGCTGCCGGTTTCGATATGGTCATTACCTGCACCGCTGCTGACGATCTGGTCGGCACTTCCCTTGTTGTAGCTAGTACCGGTATGTATATGGTCGGTGCCGCCGTTACTGGTAGTGACTTCGCCCAGCAGATTACCGCCGAAGGAAACATCAAGACGGTCAGGATTAGCCGCTCTCTCGCCATTGCGTACCACGATAGCGTCGTTGAGGTCAGTACCATCTACCGTCAGCGGAAGATGAATCGGAACCCCGTTGCTGTCGACCGGGTTAACGCTGATGGTCAAGGAGCTGTTGGTGGTATCGCCATCACCATCGCGCATGCTGTAGCTGAACACCTCGCGTGCATCTGCCGGGATCTGGCTGCCATTCTTGGTGACCTGATAGGTATAGGCACCGTTGGCCAGAATGGTCAGAACCCCGTACAAACCGACTACCTGGGTACCCGCACCATTGGTATAGGTGGTCGAACTGCTGCCGACCCCGTAGCCAATGACACTCAGACCACCATCAGCACCGGCAAGATCGTTGGCCAGCACATTACCTGTGGTCTGTGGCCGCTGATAACCAGACCCTTCAACCAACTTGACGATCAGATCGAAGCTGTTGCTGGCATTTTCGTTGGTGTAGATAGTCTTCACCACATTGCCATTCGTATCGCGGAAACCTAGCACCTCAAGAGTGTAAGCCTTACCTTCAAAGTTGAATCTGGCGGTCGTGTTACCGATAGAGATGATGTCCCTTGAATCAGACCAACTATTATTCGGAGTTTCGTTGTGATTGAAGTTGATGGTTACTGTCACCGGGGTCATCCTCCCCATTGAATCCATAACAGAAAAAGTGACCTCCATCGTTGCAGCACTGATAGCATCGTAATTTATCGGATTGTTGTAGTGGGTGAATGTGCCCAACTTGATCTCTTCATTGATCGGAATTGAACTATTCAACGCGGCATCATTGTCCATGAAGCCGTAACCCGATGGATTATTGCCTCCCCCCCACCGAATTTGATCCTTACCTGGGTTAATGTCATTGGAGTCACGAACTTTCACATCCGAACCACCACGCCAACTTACCCAGTTAGCATCAACACCCGAGACTAGGAACGAATCAACAACCACATTAACTTTGGCATCATCAACTACAGCAACCGGCACATCATCACGCACGGCGACATCGAAAGAGCCGGTAGTTGTATCGGAGCCAGCTTTGCTCACCTCATAGTTCACGGTGAGACGCAGCTCATCCTGACTGTTCAATATGTTGCTTTGACCATCTACAAGGTGGCTAAGCGGCTTGAGCAGAGTAAAGGTGTAGCTCGGTGGATTGGCACTGTTATCCACCGTCACGGTAAAGGCCACATTGGCGGGGTTGTTGCCAAAGTATCCTTTGAGCCCGGCGCCATCCTGAACAACATTGACCGGCTGACCATCAATACCCGTCACCCCGCTCAGACCCGTGATGCCAACCAGTTTGAGTTGTACGCCAGAGACATTGCCACCACTGCCATCCGTCACCTGCAGCGACTGAGTCACAGAAAGCGGACCGCTAGCAGGCATCCCCACAGGCTCAGGCAAGTGTGCATTTCCGCCAGACAAACCATCCTCATCAACCAGACCACTGCCCAGTCGCACAGAGAGATCGTTGTCAGTAATGGTTCCGGCTCCGGTCGCACTACCTACTGTCAGAGTCAAGGTTTCAGTCTGTTCTACCAGCTTGTCATTCACTGTCGGTACTGACACGGTAAAGCTCGTCACACCGGCTGGTACTGAGATTTTGCCTGTGCTGCTGTTATAGGTAACACCGTGACTGAACTGCAGAGTTCCCCAGTCAGAGTTAGAGGCAGCATGAGTACCACTGCCCGCGATTGAGAGGCTGTACTCAGTCGCTACATTAGTCGCACCACTCAAGGTCACAACATGCTGCAAGGTAGCCCCTTCAACCACAGTGGCACTCGATACGCCGGTTACATCAGGGCGCGCCAGCGGGTTGACAGCAAAGCTGCCTTGCGAGCCGTCACCGTCCCGATCATAGGCGTTGAAGGTGAAGTCGATGTCGCCATCACCAACCGGGCGCTGCATCTCTGCATACTGGAAGAATTCCCACTTGCCCGTTGCAGGCGTGAATTGCATCTTGAAGATCAAGCTGCCATCACTGGCCTTGCCAACCATGCTGTTGGCACCTTCTGCTGTAATGGTAATTGCCAGACCAGCTGCAGTTTTCAGACCCGTTTCAACGGTGCCGGTAAGCAGCTCCAGACGCCCTTTACCATCAGCTCCCCATTGCGGTGCCACTGTCCCCGAGCCATAGGCAATTGCCTGCGGAGTAGAGGAGCCAAGGAACTCGATAGACTTGACGGTAAAGTCGCTGTTGTCTTCGGTATTGATGTTGCCGTTATTGGTCGCCTTGATCACCATGGTATCGAAACCACCCTGCTGCACCTGGAAGTTCTGGTTGAACTCTCCGTCCGCTGCATCCGAGCTGAATGAAAGTGTGTAAATCAATACGTTGCCTCGGTAGAACTCCACGACCCCGCTCTCCAGCTCGCCACCAAACATCTTGCTGAACTTGATGTTGGCGCCGTAGGCAACCTTGCCCTTATCCAGCGTGACAATCAGTCGCTCGGATACGGAAGAGCCATCAGCAAAGTGGCGGAAGTCAATCTCGTTGGCGAGGTTGTGGTAAGGCGCAGCACCGCTTTTCACACCCAGCCCCGAGCTGGAGCCGTTGACATCCGCCGTTACCAGTGAGGAATCGGTTGCCGACTTGAAGCCCTGGGCGCTGATGGTAAAACCCGCCATGTTCAGGGTGCGCTTGTTGTCACTGTACTTGGTCAGGTCGAAGAACCCGGTCAGCACGTTCGGAATATCGGTCTTCACCACGGAAACGACATCGCTGTTGCCGGCAATGGGGGAGTCGTCCTCGACGCTGACATCCAGCGTGTCCTTGGTGACGCCGCTGCCATCGGAGACCTCCACATCCAGCTGGAACGACAACTTGTCTTCCTGGGTGGTATCAGCATGATCGAGCGGCTCCTTGAGGGTCACCTCATAGGTCCAGTCCCCCTTGCCACTGACATTGAGGGCGGTCAGCTTGACCTCGACCACCGCCTTGTAATCGGCGCCGTCAATCGCCCCCTTGTAGCCGACCAGCGTCTTGCTGCCCGCATCCCAGCTCCACTGGACCTTGGCCCCACCGGACGTCAGCCCGGCCGGTCCGTTCAAGGAGATGCTGAGCGTGCTGCTGTCGATGTCGCCCACCGAGAGGGTACCGGACGCCTTGATGGCGTTGGTGGTATCCGGGTTGCCGACCGTGTCGGCAATACCGTTTGCCAGCCCCTCTTCGGAGACGACAGCCCCATTGGAGATGGTCAGCGTCGGCAGATCGTTGACCGCATCCACCTTGATGGTCACGGTTGCGGGACTCGCATCCACGGCGCCGTCGTTGTCTACCGCCGCATAGTTGAAGGTGGTGTTGCCGTTCCAGTTCGCATTCGGAGTGAAGGTGAGCTTGCCGGCGTCCGCCACCGCAATGCTCTGATCCACCGTCACAACCACCCCGTTCAGATAGAGGATGCCGTTGGCAGGCAGGCTCTTGATGGTGAAACTCACCACGTTGCCATCGATGTCGCTGCCACTGAGGGTCGGAATGGCGATGCTGGCGGCATCTTCCTGACCGTTTGCCTGCTTGTTCGCCGTCTCCGGCGCTTCATTCAGGATCTGCGCGTTGTCGCTGCCCGGCAGGGAGACATTGCCCGCCTTGTCGGTCTGGGTCGCGGTCACCGTCAACGATGTTCCATTGCCAGGTGTCGCCTCCGTCCAACTGATGGTGCCGTTCTGATAGCCGTAGCTCTTGCCATTGCTCGATTGCAGGGTGCCATCGGCTTTCAACGTCAGTTCAACCGTACTGCTGGCGACGCCATTGTTGATGATCAGCGTCACCTTGCCGCCTGCAACCAGATCAGCATGGCTGACCCCGGCATGCACCTGGATCTGATCGTTGCCGATCTCGGTCTTGGTCAGTATCTGGTCATTGTTGGCATCGTCCACGATAACCACGGTTGGGGCCGGGGAAGCTACGCTGTCCAGGATCGCCTGCTCGCTGTCCGTCGCCGGGTTGCCCGCCTGGTCAGTCACGTCCGCCTTCACGGTGAACGTGCCATCCGCCAGGCCGCTGGCCCCCAGGTCTACGGTGGTGCTGAACTTGCCGTCGGTCACGGTCGCGGTGAAG
>NZ_JAGKRK010000044.1:0-999 GCF_017939325.1 Aeromonas sp. MaB10011B
GGATGGTAGGCGATCGGGCCGACAACCGGGCACCTGGCGATGTCGCCGGTACGGGGCGGACGCAAACGGGCTCGATGGGCGCGGAGGCGACACATAACCGCACGCCCATCGGCATAGCGGACCTGGTAGGCAACGCCTGGGAGTGGCAGGACGGGTTCCTGCTGCAAGACGGCCGTTTTAAGCTGTCCTCCCACAATGCACAGGTCGAGGCGAGCTGGACGTTCGCTGATGCATTTCTTGATGCATCCATACCAACTGGAGGCTCAGTCATCCTGTCCAACGCAGTCAACAACAGGCTGGGAGCCATCGGAGACAACGGCAACGCTGGCAACTCAGCCAACGTAGATTGGCGCTCAATGACAAAGTCGGGCGGCTACGTCAGCAATCAGGCGATGAAGCGGCTGCTGCTGGAGCCAGCCAATGCATTGCCACAGGGCCGCATTTATATGCGTAACTTCGGCGAGCGACTCCCGTGTCGTGGCGGCGGTTGGGGCGACGGTGCCGATGCCGGCCTCGCTGCTGTGCATCTTTACGTTTCCCGCGCGGGCGCGAACACGGGCATTGGGTTTCGCCCCGCCTTTGCTTGAGCTTTGGGCCTTGAGTTTTGACGGCGCCGCGATAGCGGCGCTTAGGTAAATCAGGATTGATATGGATAAACAGCCTCTCGTTATTGAGCAGCGCATCCGCGACAAGCTGCGCCGCTTCAAACGGGCGATAGCGGCAGGCAGGCTAACGGCAGGCGACTGCCGACCATGCATCCAATCGTGGTGTGCGCACGCCGCGCATGCAAACACCTGGCGGCTGCGCTGCAGCCTGTTTAACATTTCGAGCGGGGCAAATAGATGAGCTACTTATATGACGGCGAAACGCACGACAACTACAATCCGGCCTTTATGGCGGCCCTCGGCATGAGCGAGGAAACGATCGCCTCCGTACTGGCCCAGCGCGACTATGAGCGGACAGATGGGCAGTTGGCGCGGCGCCGGATGGCCTATGTGG
>NZ_JAGKRK010000004.1:0-145197 GCF_017939325.1 Aeromonas sp. MaB10011B
GCTGTTTGCCTCGGTGCAATCTTTGAATAACCAGCTGGCTAATTTACGTCTTAGCCAAGACTATTTCGATTACATCGTCATTGATGAGGTTCACCATATTGCGGCGGCCAGTTATCGCGGTCTGCTCGCCGCCTTTGAACCTCACATTCTGTTGGGATTAACCGCAACGCCAGAGCGCCATGATGGCGGTGATATTCTTGCCGACTTTTGTGGTGTCATCGCAGCAGAAATCCGCTTGCCCGAGGCCATCAATCGTCGCCATCTCTGTCCATTCCAATATTTTGGTATCGATGATGATACTGACTTGCACCAAGTGACTTGGAAAAATGGCCGTTATGACATCACTGAGCTCACCAATATCTATACCCACAATCAGCAGCGGGTACAGAAGATAGTCCAGAGCCTCAATGAGATCGTCACCGATATTACCAAGATCAAAGCACTGGCATTTTGTGTGAGCCGTGAACATGCCGACTTTATGTGCAAAGCATTTTTATTGAAGGGCATCAAGGCTGACATCCTCACCAGCGATAACCGAGACGAGCGACATAGTAAGCAACAAGATTTGCGTACCGGCGTTATCAATATTCTCTGCGTGGTGGACATCTTCAACGAAGGGGTTGATATCCCGGAAGTCGATACCTTGCTGTTTTTACGACCAACGGAAAGCCTCACCATCTTCTTGCAGCAATTGGGGCGCGGCCTGCGACTGGCGAGCGATAAAGAGTGCTGCACCGTATTGGACTTTGTTGGGAATGCCCGTGCTGAGTATGACTTTGCCCAGAAGTTCCGGGCACTGGTGGGTAAAACCAATAAAGCGATCAGCCACGAGATCAAACAGGGCTTCCCTCACGCCCCCTTGGGCTGCCGTATCGAGCTCTCAAAACAGACCCAAGAGTTAATTCTGAGCAATATCAAAAAGGCGACTCTCAATACCTCGCGCCTCATGGGCCTGATCCGCCGTTTCTCACAGGATTGCGATTTACCACTGACACTGACGAATTTTTTGAAGTTCTACCCTCATATCAGCCTTGAGGAGGTCTACAAGCGCGGCAATTGGAGCGCCTTGGTCAAACAGGCCCACAACCATACCATTTCTGAAATGAGCGATGAGAAGCTGTCGACCCTCTACACCCGGGCCATCAAAACCCGGCTATTGGGCTGCGATGCGCTCCATTACTTGAACTTCTTACAAACCTTGGTGGAAAGCGCCTTTACCTTAACGGCTGAGCACGATGAGCGGATGGCCTTGATGTGCCATTACGACTTCTGGCAACAAAGCGGCCCCAACGCAGGCTTTAGCTCCTTGGCGCACAGCCTGAAACAACTCAATCAACCAGAGTTAAGGGCCGAGCTGGCAGATCTGTTGCCCATGCTGATCAACCGGGTGCAGCACGAACAAAGAGCCATGCCAGATCTTCCCGGCAATCCACTACAACTGCATGCCCGTTATGCCAGAGAGCAGGTGCTGGTTGGCTTTGGGGCAACCACCTTCACGCAACAGCCCACGGCTCGCGAAGGGGTCTATGTCATCGCAGAGCACAATATCGAGTTGCTGTTCGTGACCTTGAACAAAACGGAGCAGCACTTCTCCCCCACCACCCGTTATCACGACTACGCCATCAATGAGTCGCTGTTCCATTGGCAGAGCCAAAACAGCGCTCGCCCAGAGCGAGGTAAGGGGCTGAGTTACATAAACCACAGAGCAGAAGGTAAGCGTTTGTTTCTGTTCGTTCGTGAGCAGAGCAAAGATGAATTTGGCCGCACCCTTGGCTTTGTGAACTTCGGTGAGGTGGAGTACATCTCCCACAGCGGTAGCCAACCGATGAACATAAAATGGCGTCTCACTACTCCGATGCCGCCTTTTATGTGGAAAGAAGCGGCCAAATTGGCAGTTGGCTGAGCGACCCATCACAACAAGGCCCACCCACGGCGGGCCGCCTTCGTGTGGTCAGCAGGCAATCCGCTCGATGCGACCGCCACTGAGTTTGAAGAAGGCATCCTGCGGCAGCTCCTGCAGCCAGGTGGTGGTGTAGTCCAGATCCACATAGGCGCCGCGCAGCATGGCGCCAAAGAGACCGTGAGAAACCACGATGGCCTGCTCGGCAATCTGCTCGTCCTCAAGCCATTGCCGGGCCCGGCCTTGAATGCTCTCAAAACTCTCGCCATGGGGGGCCCGCAGATACCAGTCCGGCTCCTCCAGATCCAGCTCGGGGTGGGCCGCCAGCAGCTCGGGCACCCGGCGACTCTCCCACTCCCCCATCCCCAGCTCCACCAGCCGCTCGTCCCAGATGATGCGCCCCTGGTCCAAGCCAAGCTGCTGACACACCCGCTCCGCCGTCTGCCGTGCCCGGCCGAGGGGGCTGGCGTAGATCGTCCAGTCGGTGGGCTCGGCCAGGAGCTTGGCCAGACGGGCCCCCATGGCGAGGGCCTGGGCTTCTCCCCTGGGGGTCAGCTCGGAGTTGCAACGCCCCTGCAACCGCAATTCGGCGTTGTAACGGGTCTGGCCGTGGCGCAGCAAATAGAGGGTTCGAGACATGGCTTCTCCAGCAGAGTCAACGAGATAAGAAAAACAGGGGGAAGATGATAACAGATGTACCGGGTCAACCAAGACCCGGAGGATGCAGGCTTGTGCTGACTCCTTGAGCGCATGGCCTGCGGCTATCGTGAAAGGACGACAGGGGGTGCGCGCCTTTATCGCACAGGCGCCTTGTGCGCATACCACACGCCTTCGCCACGGGCCCGCCAGCGCCGTGGCAAGCGCCCCATGCTCCCCTATCTTGTTGTTCGGACGGAATAAAATGGGGATGTGCCGGTTTATCGGTCACAGGATGGCGGCCAAAGCCAGAAAAGACAGAGTTTTTGCTCTGATCCGGGGGCCATTTTGGTACGTATCTCTGGCTCACGACAGGGACGCCTGGTGTACAATCTGCCACCCGATTTCCCCTGACCCGGCCCAGGCTCAGGCCCTGATGTACCCCAGAGTAAATGAACGTGACCCCAACCCACCCCATGCTCGACAGTTATTACAGCCAGGATCTGGTGTTCTTCTCCATCCTGGTGGCGGTGCTCGCCTCCTACACGGCGCTGACCATGACCAGCCGGGTGAGCCAGAGCCGGGGACGGGCCGCCGTGCTCTGGCTAGCGGGGGGAGCCTTCGCCATGGGGCTCGGCATCTGGTCCATGCATTTTATCGGCATGCTCGCCTTCAACCTGCCCATCGCGCTGGGATACGATCTGACCCTCACCGGTCTCTCCCTGGTGGCGGCCATCGGCTCCTCGGCCTTTGCGCTCTGGCTGGTGAGTCGTCCCCAGCTCCCCTGGCACCAGATCCTGTTCGGGGCCGTACTGATGGGTGCCGGCATCGCCACCATGCACTACATCGGCATGGCGGCCATGAAGATAGCGCCCGGCATCCACTACCTGCCTGGGCTTTTCATCCTCTCCATCCTCATCGCGGTATTCGCCTCGGGTGCCGCACTCTGGATAGCGTTTCGCCTGCGCAACAGCTCGCCCCGCGCCTTCTTCAGCAAGGCCCTCGCCTCCCTGGTGATGGGGGCCGCCATCATCGGCATGCACTACACCGGCATGGCGGCGGCCCAGTTCCCCACAGAGAGCCTGTGCGGCGCCCTCTATACCGGGCTCAATACCCAGTGGCTGGCGACCGTGGTCATCATAGTGACCCTGGCGGTGTTCGCCATCGCCCTGGTGCTCTCCATGCTGGACGCCCACGCCGCGCGCCTCTCGACCTCATTGCACCAGGCCCACGACGAGCTGCTCAAGCTGGCGCTCCACGACAGCCTGACCCGGCTGCCCAACCGGCTGCTGTTCGCCGACCGGCTGGAGCAGCGCATCCAGGAGTGCCAGCACAGCCAGCGCAGCTTCTCCCTGCTGTTTCTCGATCTCGACGGCTTCAAGATCATCAACGATGCCCACGGCCACCACACCGGGGATCTGCTGCTGGCCGAGGTGGCCCAGCGCATCACCGGCCTGCTCGGTGCCAGCGACACCGCCTCGCGCTTTGGCGGGGACGAGTTCGTGCTGGCCCTGGCGCCGGGGGACGTGAGCCAGACCACGGCCTTCGCCGAGCGGCTGCTGGCCACCCTGGCCCAGCCCTATGAGTGGGAGCACCACAGCCTGCACATCACCGCCAGCATCGGCATTGCCGTCTATCCCCAGGATGGCACCAACCTGCACGAGCTGACCCTCAACGCCGATGCCGCCATGTATTACGCCAAGGAGCAGGGGCGCAACGACTACTACTACTTCGACAGCGCCATGAACGCCAACGCCCACCAGCAGTTCCTGCTGCACAAGGAGCTGCAACACGCCCTGGAGCGGGGGGAGCTGGCCCTGCACTACCAGCCCAAATACTGTGCCCGCAGCGGCCAGGTGGTCGGCGCCGAGGCCCTGCTGCGCTGGCAGCACCCGATGCATGGTGCCGTCTCGCCGGCCAGCTTCCTGCCGCTGGCGGAGAAGAGCAGGCTCATCATCCCCATCGGCAACTGGGTCATCGACGAGGCGTGCCGCCAGATGAGCGCCTGGCGGGCGGCGGGTCATCACAACTGGAGTGTGGCGGTCAATCTCTCCACCATCCAGCTCGCCAGCCCCGGGCTGCTGGAGGAGGTGCAGGGCGCCCTCGCCCGCCATCGGCTCGAGGCCCGTCACCTGACCCTGGAGATCACCGAATCCACCGCCATGCAGAAGGCCGAGGAGAGCCTCGCCATCCTCAACCGTCTGGCCGAGCTCGGCCTTGGCATCTCCATCGACGACTTCGGCACCGGCTACTCCAGCCTGCTCTACCTCAAGCGCTTCCCCGCCAACGAGCTCAAGATTGACCGGGGCTTTGTCACCACCCTGGAGCGGGGGGGCGATGATGCCACCATCATCGCCGCCATCATCGCCCTGGGTCAGGCCCTGGAGATGCGCATCGTGGCAGAGGGGGTGGAAACCCCGGAGCAGCGCGACCTGCTGACCGAGCTGGGCTGCGACACCTTGCAGGGCTACCTGCTCGGACGCCCCATGACCGGGGAGCAACTGCTTGTCCACTGCGCTCCCGAGACTCCCCAACGGGTGCTGGAAGGTGTGCTTGCCTGACAAGCAGGTGAGGCGCTGCGCCCGTGTCGCCAGGGTCATCACCAGCCCGATTGCGTCCCTTCACGACTCAAGGTAGTCTGCTGCAAGACTCGAATGCCCCTTTATCTTGCCGGGCGCATCGAGCGCCCCCATGGCAGATCACCCGTTCAGAGGAGCCACATCCATGGCCAGATACCAGTTCTTCAGCGTCCCCGCCTCCCGCCGTCAGCAATATACCTATGTCGACATGGCCTCCCCCACCTTCCTCACGGAGAAGGAGGCGCTGCTGACACAAGGGTTCGAGGTGGAAGAGGATTTCATCGACGCGGCCACTCCCCGCGAGGCGGTTGAGAAGTACAGATCCGGCTTTCTCTACGTGGCGGACGAGATAGGCAAGTCAGACGAGGCCTATGCGGCGGCAACGGCCTTGCTGGAGATGGGCAATAAGATCCTGGGCCGCAAGGCGGGCTGAGCAAGGCGGGCCGCCGGGACGATACCCCCGATGGCCCGCAGGCAGTCAGCGTTGGGGGTGCTGGCGGAGCATCTCCACCAGCTCCTCTTCACTGCCGGGTTCATGGGCAAGCTGCAGGCTGGGGGCGGCGCCCCCCATCAGCATATAAACGTGAGTGCTGCAGTGATCGTAGTGATACCACTTACCGTCGATACAGACGTCGGTATAGCATCTCGGGTCCCTCTTGAGTTCCATACGCACATCCTTATGTGTCATTCACCAACATCACTCTTGACCGTAAAATAAGGGACCTAAGTCCCCCTTGACCTGGATCAAGGGTGGTGACGGGCAGAAGCGGGCAGTGGCCGGATCTGGCCGGGGCGGGATGCCGCCAGCCAGGGTGACCGAGCCCGCCAACCGGCCCCAGCCAGGCAACAGCACAACAAAAACGGCGCCCGAAGGCGCCGTTTTTCATGTCCGTCATTTGACCGACGGGGAACAAGCCGCTGGCTTATTCGTCTTCCAGGTAGGCGTAGCCTTGCAGACCCAGCTCCAGCTCGTCGAGCAGGGCCTTGCGGGTCTCGTCGTCCAGCGCCGGGTGGGAGACGATGCGCTGGTAGTTCTCGCGGATCACGGACGGGTCGATGTTGACGTAACGCAGCAGCTGGTCGACGGTGTCGCCACGCACCACGTTGCGGATGTCCATCTTGCCTTCTTCATCCAGCCACACTTCCGCGCAGTGGGTGTCACCGAACAGGTTGTGCAGATCCCCCAGGATCTCCTGATAGGCACCCACCAGGAAGAAGCCGACATGGCACTCTTCGCCTTCACCGTAGACCGGCATCGGCAGGGTGCTCTCTACCCCCAGACCGTCGACGTAGTGCTCCACCTGACCATCGGAGTCGCAGGTGATGTCCATCAGGATGCCGCGGCGGGTGAGAGGACGATCAAGACCGGCCAGTGGCATCACCGGGAACACCTGACCGATACCCCAGGCATCCGGCAGGGACTGGAACAGGGAGAAGTTGGCAAAGCACTTGTCCGCCAGTTTCTCGGAGAGCTCGTCGGCCAGGGCGCGGTGGTTGCGGTTGACCGGGTTCAGCAGCTCCTTGAGCGCCAGACAGGTGTTCTGGTGCAGCATCTCGGCCCAGGCGCGTTGCTCCAGATTCAAGAGACCCATGGTGTACTGCGCGTTGACGTCACCGAGATCCGCCACGGAGTCGTGGAAGATCTCCAGCAGGGAGGGATCTTCCCCGCGCAGGTCCAGCCACCCTTTCCACATGTTCTGCAAGATGGTGGGCGCGTCTTCGTCCGGGGCGCTGATGTCGTTCACCTCCACCCCTTCGGCACCAATGATGTTGGTGACCAGCACGGCGTGGTGTGCAGTCAGGGCACGGCCGGACTCGCTGATGATGGTGGGGTGCGGCAGGTCGAACTCGCGGCAGACATCGCCGATGCCCCAGACCACGTTGTTGGCGTACTCGGAGAGGCTGTAGTTCGCGGAGCAGTGGCTCTGGGAACGGGTGCCCTCGTAGTCCACACCCAGGCCGCCGCCCACGTCCACCACCTCGACCTTGGCACCAAGACGGCACAGCTCGGCGTAGAAGCGGCCGCACTCGCGGATGCCGCCCTGGATGTCGCGGATGTTGGCGATCTGGGAGCCCAGGTGGAAGTGCAGCAGTTGCAGGCAATCCAGCTTGCCGAGGCTGCGCAGACGCTCCACCAGCGCCAGGATCTGGGAGGCAGAGAGACCGAACTTGGACATGGAACCGCCGCTCGATTCCCACATGCCGGAGCCGGTGGACGCCAGACGGGCGCGCACCCCGATGTTGGGCTTGATGTTGAGACGAGCTGACTCGTCCAGCACCATTTCCAGCTCGGAGGGCTTCTCCACCACGATGTAGACCTTGTGGCCCATCAGGTTGCCCAGGAGGGCGTGGCGGATGTATTCGCGGTCCTTGTAACCGTTGCAGACGATCACGGACCCTTGCTCATGATGATGGGACAGCACGGCCAGCAACTCGGGCTTGGAGCCCGCTTCCAGCCCAAGCCTCGGCTTGTCGCTGTAGGACTGACTGATGGTCTCGATGACGCGGCGCTGCTGGTTTACCTTGATCGGGTAAACGCACAGGTAATCCCCTTCATAGCCTGACTTTTCGATGGCCTGACCGAAGGCGTTGAACAGCGCATCGACCCGGCTCTTGAGGATGTCGGGGAAACGCAGCAACACCGGCGTGGTCAGCCCGGACTGGCGCAGTTGCTCGATGGCCTCGGACAGCACGATCTGAGCCTCGGGGCGAGACTTGTCGGGAGAGACGGTCACATGACCGGCGTCATTGATATTGAAAAAACCCGCCCCCCAGTAGGGAACGTTGTAGACCTTCAAGGAGTCCTTGCTGGACCAGTTAGTCATGGGCTATGCCTCGCAAATGAGCGGCCGTGGGCCGCCTTCGTTACCCTCAATCACATCCAGACCATTGATTGCAAAATGCGGCAAGCCAGAGCGGCCTGCTGACGTTGGACCCGCAACGGAGCATGCTCCGCCACATCCTGTTCATTGCACATCGCGGCAAGCCAAGGCTGCCTGGTGGATCTTGGGAAGTAACGAGTCTTGATGTGGGGCTGGTGGCTTTACATCAAGCTCAACGGTATGCGGTAACACCTTGCCGGCGTACCGCGGTACTTTGATGACAATCGGCATCAGCCACGCCGTTTGTTCATCATTCGGCAGCCATCCCGACGGACAGGAGAGGGTTTCAAGGAAGAGAAGGGAAGACGTCAGCACGCATCGTGTTGATGGACGACAACCACTACGACCCGCTCAACGCCAGTGACCGCCCATGACAAGGGAGATGATGAGCCCGAAGCCCACTCGGTCAGCTGAAAGATGAGAGTCCGTTGTTCTCCCTGATACCGGAGCCTAACCGGTATTAAAGAAACCATTCCCCAGCAGTGTCTGTCGTTTCTGCGTGCCTCGCCCTATAGGCGTCATGATCCTGCGGGTCTGGCGGACACGGCCTGCGCAGGGTTGCCCTCGGATCGGCGCGGAGTGTACACACTTACCACAGCCAGTGACAATAAAAAATCGTGTTAAAAAACGGGTTTTCATCAGGGGGCAAAATCTCGCTGCCAGCAAGGCGGGCTCTGGGATGGCGGGGGATGAGAGTGCGTGGGCGAGGCGATGAAAATAACCAACACGTCACGCTTTTTGGGTCACCCCTTGCCAGCGCTGGGCCGAGGGGAAATTCAGCTTTTTCGCAATTGCTTAACCAGTTTTTATTTTGGAATTTTTATGCAAGGTGCCGAGCGATGATCCCTGCCCCTCCCCCTCGATGGCCCTCCTCTCCCCCATAAAGTCATCAAAAACTGCGCTGACGCAATAAGCGGCGCCGCCGTCTTGGCCACAATGACTCCTCTTTCGTGACCCGAGGCTTGCCCATGAACACCCTGCTTTCGCGCTTTCTCCACTACCTCACCTTTCATACCCGTTCCGATGCGACCAATCCTGCCTGCCCCAGCAGCGAGGGACAGCGCCTCTTCGCCCGGGCCCTGTGCGACGAAATGACGCAGATGGGGCTGAGCCAGGTCACCCTGGACGAGCATGGCTACCTCACAGCCTGCCTGCCGGGCAACCAGCCGGATGCCCCCGCCATCGGGCTCATCGCCCACATGGACACCGCCGATTACGAGGCCGAGTGCGTCGTTCCCCAGATAGTCGAGAACTATCAGGGGGGCGATATCTGCCTTGGCAAGGGGGACGAGGTGCTGGCCATCCGCCAGTACCGCTTCCTGAAAAACTACCTGGGGCAGGATCTCATCACCACCGACGGCACCACCCTGCTGGGGGCCGACGACAAGGCGGGCATCGCCGAGATCCTCACCGCCGTGGAATACCTGCAGGCTCACCCCGAGATCCACCGTGGCGATGTCTGGGTCGGCTTTACCCCGGACGAGGAGATAGGGCGCGGTGCCGACCGCTTCCCGCTGGACCGCTTCCCGGCCAAGTGGGCCTACACGGTGGATGGCGGCGAGCTCGGCGAGCTCGAATGCGAGAACTTCAACGCCGCCAGCGCCACGGTGCGCATCACAGGCAACAACGTCCACCCCGGCACCGCCAAGGGCAGCATGATCAACAGCCAGACCCTGGCCGCCCGCTTCCATGCCGCCATGCCCGCCGAACAGACCCCGGAGTGCACCCAGGGGTATGAGGGCTTCTTCCACCTGGCCCGGATGGAGGGCACGGTGGAGGAGACCACCCTGCACTACCTCATCCGCGACTTCGACGATGACTGCTTCGCCGCCCGCAAGGCCCAGCTCAAGGAGCGGGTCGCCTCCCTTCAGCTGGACGCCCCCAAGGCGCGCATCACCCTGGAGATAGCGGACAACTACCGCAACATGCGCAGCCAGATAGCACCCCATCCCCACATCGTCGAGCTGGCCAAAGCCGCCATGGAGGCCGCCGACGTGGTGCCCAAGATCAAACCCATTCGCGGCGGCACCGACGGCGCCCGGCTCTCCTTCATGGGGCTGCCCTGCCCGAACCTGTTCACCGGCGGCCACAACTTCCACGGCAAGCACGAGTTCATCCCCCTGCAATCCATGGAAAAAGCGGTCGCTACCCTGGTGGCACTGGTGCGCCTCACCTCTGCCTGGCGGGTAGAGTAAGGGAGCAAGGACGGGGCTCGCCCCGTCATCAAACCGTCACCCAACCGACACACGAAAGGCACGCAGGGGCGTCAAGCTGGGGCAAAGTTCAGCGGAGCCTTGCCCATGTTCGACGTCGATACCCTGTTGGGGCAACACCTGCCCCGCCTCGCCAGCCAGCCTCTCCTCCGTCCCCTGATGAGGCAGGGGCTGAGCTGGTTGCTGCATGAGGAGGCCTTCACCCGCTTTGCCGCGCGCCATCCCCACCTGCGCGGTCTGGACTTCGTCGAGCAGGCCCTCACCGAGCTCCACTTCGACTACCGGGTGAGCGAGGCCGAGCTCGAGCACATTCCCGCCAGCGGCCGGGTCATTCTTGTCGCCAATCACCCCATCGGCTCCCTGGACGGGCTGGCCCTGCTGCGCCTCATCGGGCGCATCCGCCCCGACGTCAAAATAGTGGCCAACCAGGTGCTGGCCCAGCTCGCACCGCTGCGCCCTTTGCTGCTGCCGGTGGACAACCTGGGGGGCAAGACCGACAGGCAGGCCATCCTCGCCATGAACGAACACCTTGCCGCCGACGGGGCCCTGGTTATCTTCCCCGCAGGCGAGGTCTCCCGCCTCGGCCCCAAGGGGGTGAAGGATGGCCCCTGGCAGGCTGGCTTCATCAAGCTGGCCCAACGCACCCGAACGCCCCTGGTGCCCATTCACCTGGGAGGGCGCAACAGCCTCTGGTTCTATCTCGCCTCCTGGCTCAACAAGCCCGCCTCCGCCCTGCTGCTGGTACACCAGCTGTTTCGCCAGCAGGGGCAGACGCTGCCGGTGACCATAGGGGCGCGCATTCCCCTTGCCAGTTTTCAGGAGCTGCCGGCCAAGACGGCGGCCCGGCTGGTGCGCGGCCACCTCTACCGAATCGCTCGGGGCAAGGCGGGACGGTTGCAGACCGAGGCCCCCATCGCCCTGCCGGAGGATCGCCGCCTGCTGAAACAGGCCATCGACGGGTGCGAGCTGCTCGGCCAGACCCCGGACGGCCAGCGCATCCTGCTCTATCGTCGCCACGAGCAGAGCCACTCGGTGATCCTGCGCGAGCTGGGGCGCCTGCGGGAGATCGCCTTTCGGGCGGTGGGGGAAGGCTCGGGCAAGCGGCGGGATCTCGATGCCTTCGACGATGACTATCACCATCTCATCCTCTGGGATCCCGCCCGCCTCGACATCATCGGTGCCTACCGTTTCGCCCCGGTGGCCGAACGGCTGGCCAGCAAGGGGCTGGATGGCCTCTACAGCCACACCCTGTTCGGCTTCGAAGAGAAGCTGCTGCCCCGGCTGGAACAGGCCATCGAGCTTGGCCGCAGCTTCATCCAGCCCGCCTACTGGGGCAAGCGGGGGCTCGATTACCTCTGGTTCGGCATCGGGGCCTATCTGGCCCGCTATCCCCAATACCGCTACCTGTTCGGGCCAGTCACCCTCTCCGGCAGCTTGCCGCCGGCGGCCAAGGATCTGCTGGTGAGCTTCTATCGCCAGCACTTCGCCCCCGCCCTTGCCCTCGCCCCTTCCCGCCGCCCCTATCCCGCCACGCCGACGCTGTTCGAGGGGCGCGATTACGGGGAC
The DNA here is from genome assembly GCF_017939325.1 of Aeromonas sp. MaB10011B. Taxonomy (NCBI): domain Bacteria; kingdom Pseudomonadati; phylum Pseudomonadota; class Gammaproteobacteria; order Aeromonadales; family Aeromonadaceae; genus Aeromonas; species Aeromonas sp. MaB10011B. Next base: position 11,777 of record NZ_JAGKRK010000004.1, read on the forward strand.
GACCTCAAGGTGCTCAAGGCCGGGCTAGACAACCTGGGCTGCGCCATTCCCACCCTCTACAAGCAGTACGCCGAGCTGTGCGAGCCGGGGGGCGTGCAGTTCATGGACTTTGGCATCGACCCGGACTTCAACCACTGCATCGACGGCCTGGTGTGGGTGGACGTGAGCCGCATCAAGCCCCACAAGCGGGCCCGCTATATTGGCCTCCCCGCCGGGGAAGGGCTGGCCACCTCTGGCGACCGTTGACCGGGGGCAGCAATGAAAGAGGGAGGCCTGCGCCTCCCTCTTTCACATCATGGGTGATGCCGCCTACTCGGCTGCGGGTTTGCGATCCGCATGACCGAGATCCCGCTCCGGGGCGATGACATCCCGCACCCGCTGCTTGATCTCCTTGGCCTCGGGGAAGCCCTCGTCGGCCACCCTGTCCCACACCAGCACCCCGTCCACCAGGATGCGAAACTCCCCCTTGCTGGCGGGCACCAGGGCCACCTCTCCCAGTTCGCCGTCGAAGGTGGAGAGCAGCTCCTGGGCGAGCCAGGCGGCCCGCAGCATCCAGCGGCAGAGGGTGCAGTAACGGATTTCGATGCGCGGTTTCGCGAGGGGCAAATGGGTGTCTGTCATGGGGTGACTCCGTGAAAATCGGTCAACCAGTGGCGAGCGATGCGCTGCATGGTGGCCTGGGGCAGTTCGTGAAGGCCCGGGGAGGATGCCTGATGGGCCAGTTGGTGCACCCCTTCGATGATCTCCGCCAGCACCAGGTAGACATATTCGCCGATGACGGCGCCGTGGACGAAGTTGACCGCCTCCCCCCGGTTGAGCAAAAAGATGGTGCTGCCGTCCGGCCGGGTCAGGGCCAGCACATGGGGACACACCTCCTCGCTCGGCCAGGGCAGCTGGGCGAGGCTGAAGGCGAATTCGTCGTCGGCGGAGGTGACCGAGGCCAGCATGGCGCCGGGGCGCAGGGCCTGCAGATCGGTGATGTCGAGGGAGCCGTTGCCGGTGGAGCAGATCACCAGCTCGGCGCGGCCCAGGGCCTCGGCCTTGTTCACCAGCTTGAAGCCGTGGGAGAGCGCCTCCACCTGGCGCAGGGCATCCGTCTCCACCAGCTCCAGATGCAGGTTGCGACAGCGCAGTTCCCGGGCGATGCTGCGCCCCACCTTGCCATAGCCGAACAGGGCTGCCTGGCAGACATTGAAGGTACGCCTCAGGGTACGCGCGAGGGACTCCGCGGAGTAGACCACGCTCAGGCCGATCTGGATATCTTCCGCCTGCTTGAGGGGGCTGCGGGCCACCGAGATGACGGGGGCCGCCAGGGACTCCTGTTCGTAGCGCTGATGGCCGTTCTCGGTCATCTCCACCACCCCGATGAAGCGTGCGCCAAAGTGCTCGGCCAGTACCGCCTGGCTCTTGGCGAAGTAGCCGCCGATGTCGAGGATGATGAGCCGCTCGTGGGACATCACCAGGGGGGCAATCTGGGCGATCACCTCACCGGGATCCGAGGTCCAGTGGCGATTGAGGGGCAGCACGGGGTAGTGCTGCTGGGCCCAGGCCAGCGTCGGCCCGTGCACGGACTTGGGTTTGGGCAGGATGGCACCGACCCGGCCCACCCGATCGAGCACCTGGATGAAGTCGGGTCTGTCGGGAAGCAGGTGGGTCACCAGCAGGATGCAGAGATCCCCAAGACATCCCTGTTCGGTGAAATGGCGAAAAAACAGATGCTCAGATCCCTGACTGTGCAACTGTGGCCTCCTTAGCGTGCCGCGGGAAAGCAGGCAAACAGAACCCGGCATAGCCGGGTTCTGTGTGTATCCAGATAATTGAAAATCCTTTTTATCCGAAAGCACCATGGGTCTCAATCTTTATCTGTCCAGACTTTGACAAGCCCATCAATTTCTAAGGTAATAGCCTGTTTTTCATGCAGAAATCAGTAAAGTGACGCCTCTGGCCATACCCACCACAGACTCACTCCGACACCGACGGCCGCCACCAGGATCAAGACCCCCCAGCGAGAGAGTCCCGGGCGCCCGTGCAGGGCACGTTCCAGCAGCGGCAACAGCCAGACCGGCAGCAGCACCAGCAGGGGCACTTCCACGTACTGCCAGGCGAGCATCTGCACGAAGGCGAGTGAAAGCCCCAGGGCAGCCGGGGTCACCTTGACCCCTGCAAAGGCGCCGAGCAGGGCACGGAATCCGGCAAACGCGGCCAGGGCCCCCGTCAGCTGGGCGATGAGCAGGCTGCCATCGATGCCGATGACCAGCGCCAGCCAGATGAAGGCCAGGGCGAAGCCGAGCCCCTCCTCGCTGTCACCACGCCAGCTCGTCCAGCCAGACCAGAGGATGGCGGGCAGCAGGGCCAGCCAGATCCCGGGCTCGCTCGCCAGCACGGAGGCCAGCCCCTGCCACCACACCAGGGCGCCCAGCACCCCGAACAGCGCAAGGGCGATCCCCTTGTTGGTACCCTGGATCAGAGCGGGTACCAGCAGGGTCAGCGGCAGCCACTGCCACGCCTTGACCGGCAGGCCATAGGCACCGCCCAGCAGGCAGCCTACCAGCCAGATCCCCAGGGCGCCCCACAGATAGCCCAGCCGCGGCCAGCGCCACGACAGCAAAGCGGCCCCTAAAGGAGCCGCCAGGGTTTGAAGCAGGAGTGCTGCGCCCATTACTTGCGCACGCCTTCAACGAACAGGTTGATGGTCATCTCGTCAGGGATGTTCGGCACCATGTAGTTCACGCCGAACTCGCTGCGCTTGATGGTGGTGGTGGCGTTGAAGCCGCTGCGGTAGCCGCCCCAGGGATCCTTGCCTTCGCCGATGTGGACCAGGTCGAAGGCCACGTCCTTGGACACGCCGTGCAGGGTCAGGGTGCCCTTGAGCACGCCCTTGTCCTTGGTGCCTTCATAGCCGGTGCTGACGAAGGTCATCTTGGGGTACTGCTTCACGTCCAGGAAGTCGGGGCTGCGCAGGTGCTTGTCGCGGGCCTCGTGGTTGGAATCCACGCTGGCGGCATCGATTTCGAAGTTCGCCTTGGCCGCCGCCGGGTTGGCGTCGTCCATGCTGAAGGTGCCACTGAAGGTGTTGAACCGGCCGACCAGTTCGGAGAAGCCGAGGTGGCCCACCTTGAACTGGACTGTGGTGTGCGCTGCATCGACATCGTAATCGGCAGCCATCAGGGGAGCCGCCATAAACAGGCAGGAGGCCAGCAGGGCCTTGGTCATTTTCATTCCGATCGTTCCTTCATTGGGGGTTCACAACGGTGTCCAAAATGCTAACCTCCTATCGAGAATAGATAATCATCGATTTATTAAAATAATTATCAACCGAGAGTGGAATATGGATCAGATAGCCGCCATGCGCACCTTCATCAAGGTGGTGGAGTGCCAGAGCTTCACCAAGGCCGCCCATCAGCTCGGGATCTCGGTCGCCATGACCTCCAAGCTGATGCAGCAGCTCGAGGAGTCCCTCTCCACCCGGCTGCTGTCGCGCACCACCCGCCAGGTCAATCCCACCGAGGCGGGCCAGTTCTACTACCAGCGCTCCCTGGCCCTGCTGGCGGAGCTGGAAGAGACCCACAGCCAGCTCACCCACAACAACCAGCAGCCCCAGGGCACCCTCAAGCTCTCGGTGCCCATGGATTTCGGCTACCTGCACCTCTCCCCCGCCCTGCCGCTGTTTCGCGAGCGCTACCCGGACTTGAAGCTAGAGATTGAGTACAGCGACCGGCGGGTGGCCCTGGTGGAGGAGGGGTTCGATCTGGCCCTGCGCATCGGCAACCTGCCGGACTCCTCCCTGGTGGCCAAGCCGCTCGCCATGATGAAGATGGTGGTGTGCGCCAGCCCCGACTACCTGGCCCGCCGGGGCAGGCCGAAGACCCCGGAGGATCTCAAGCAGCACGACTGCCTCATCTACACCCTGACCCAGCCGGACTGGGTCTTCAAACGGGATGGGGAGGAGCACAGCATTCGCCCCCAGGGACCCCTTCGCGCCAACAACGGGGTGGCCCTGACCCGGGCCGCCTGCGACCACCAGGGCATCATCTTGCAGCCCACCTTCATCGTGGGGGATGCGCTGCGCTCGGGGGCGCTGGTCCCCTTGTTGCTGGAGTGGGAGAAGGGGCAGGTGGGGCTCTATGCCCTCTATCCGCACCGCCGTTTCGTGTCGGCCAAGGTGCGCTGCTTCATCGAATTCGTGCAGGAGCGCTATCTGGCGCCCCACTACTGGGACAGGGAGACCTGAGCCCGGGCTCAGGGGGTGGGCATCAGCTCGGCCACCAGCAGGTGATCCTGCTGGCTCATCTGCCAGCGTGGCAGACGCTGGCGCAAGGCGGCGAGCTCGGCCTCCCCCAGCGCATAGGGCAGGGTGACGTGCAGGCAATGGCAATCCAGCATGGCCGCCAACTGCATCATCAGGGCGAGGTTTGCCTCGTCGCTCTTGTGCTTGTTGATGCGCTTGCCGAGCTCGTGGCGAAAGTGGGTCTCGGGATCCTGGGTCATCGCCTGCCAGCCGTAACCAAAGAGCGGAATGAAGGCGCTGACGATGCCAAGGGCGGTGAGGGGCCGTTTGGGCGGGTGATAGAGGGCGTTGAGATCCAGCAGGATGGGGCTTTGATGGGGCTCACGACTGCCGGATAAAATAGTATTGCTCATTGGATTACCCTGTTGATTCCTCTAGACTTCGCCGCATATTTGACCTGACATGCCAACGAGGTGCTGATGCTAAGCGATATCGAGATCTCCCGCCAGTCCCCCCGCCTGCCCATCGCCGAGGTGGCAGCACAGCTCGGCATAGCGGCCGCCCATCTCCACCCCCACGGCCATTACAAGGGCAAACTCGACCTCGCGCTGCTCCATCACGCCCCCGCCCGCGAGCCCGGCAAGCTGGTGCTGGTGAGCGCCATCACGCCCACCCCCCTTGGGGAGGGCAAGACAGTCACCACGATCGGCCTCTCCATGGGGCTCAACCACATCGGCCAGCCCAGCATCGCCACCATTCGCCAACCGAGCCTCGGCCCCGTCTTCGGGGTCAAGGGGGGCGCCGCCGGAGGCGGCATGGCCCAGGTGGTGCCGATGGAGGAGATGAACCTGCACCTCACCGGGGATTTTCACGCCCTCACCGCCGCCCACAACCTGGCCTCTGCCGCCCTCGATGCCCGCCTGTTCCATGAACGCAAACTCGGTGACCAGTTCAGCGCCAGAACCGGTCTGGCGCGGCTCGATATCGACCCGGCCAACATCCTCTGGCCCCGCACCCTGGACATGAACGACCGGGCGCTTCGCCACCTCACCCTCGGCCAGGGCGGCGCTGCCGATGGTGTCGAGCGCCCCGATCGCTTCGTCATCACCGCCGCCTCCGAGCTGATGGCCATTCTGGCCCTGGCCAGGGATCTCAAGGACTTGCGCGCGCGTATCGGCCGCATCCAGCTCGCCCTCGACCTGCGCGGCCAGCCCATCACCGCCGAGCAGCTGGAAGTGGCGGGGGCCATAACGGTGCTGCTCAAAGACGCCCTCAAGCCCACCCTGATGCAGACCACGGAGCAGACCCCTGTGCTGGTCCACGCCGGCCCCTTTGCCAACATCGCCCACGGCAACTCCTCCGTCATCGCCGATCGCATGGCGCTGGGTCTTGCCGACTACGTGGTGACCGAGGCGGGTTTTGGCTCCGACATGGGGCTGGAGAAGTTCTTCAACATCAAGTATCGCCAATCCGGCCTCGCCCCCGCCTGCGTGGTGCTGGTGGCTACGGTGCGCGGCCTCAAGGCCAACAGCGGCCTGCTCGACATCCGGCCGGGCCAGCCGCTGCCGGCCAGCCTGCAAGGGGAAGATCTGCCCACCCTGACAGCGGGGTGCGCCAACCTCGCCTGGCATATTCACAACGCCCGCCGTTACGGGGTGCCCGTGGTGGTCGCCATCAACCGCTTCCCCACCGACAGCGACGCCGAGCTGGCCCTGCTGGAGGAGGCGGCGCGCCAGGCCGGTGCCTGTGGGGTCGCCCTCTCCCGGGCCTTCACTGACGGTGGCGCGGGCGCGGCGGATCTGGCTCACGCCGTGGTGGCGGCCTGCAAGCAGCCCAGTGAGGTCAGGCTGCTCTACCCCGATGAGATGAGCCTTGTCGCCAAGCTCGCCACCCTGGTGGAGTGCGGCTATGGTGGCCGGGGCGTCACCCTCTCGGACAAGGCGCGCCAGCAACTGGCCAGACTCTCGGCAGAGGGCCAGGATCACCTGCCCGTCTGCATGGCCAAGACGCCGCTCTCCATCAGCCATGACCCGGCCAGGAAGGGCGTGCCGACGGACTTCGAGGTCCCCATCGAGGAGGTGAAACTCTGCGCGGGGGCAGGCTTCGTCTATGCCCTGGCAGGCCCCATCATGACCATGCCGGGCCTGGGCAGCCTGCCGGCCTATCGCCATATCGACATCGACGATGACGGGGAGATTGTCGGCCTGAGCTGACGTGCAGGCTGGCAGTCTGCCGTCCCTGAACACCATATGGACATCGACGATGACGGGGAGATTGTCGGCCTGAGCTGACGGCGCCCAGGTCCAGCCAGAAACAACAAGGCCCCGCCGATTGGCGGGGCCTTGTTATGCGTATCAGAACGCCATCAGTAGTGGAAGCGCCCCAGCTTGTTCATGACCGTCTCGGTCAACCCGTGCATCTGCCGGCTCTGGGCATCCTGCTCCCGGGCCACCCGGGTGGAGGCGCTCGCCAGCTCGTGGATGTTGCTGACGTTCTGGTTAATCTCCTCGCTCACCTTGGATTGCTGCTCGGCGGCGCTCGCAATCTGGGTCGCCATGTCCTGGATACGGTCGGCGGCCTGCACTATGGTCGCCAGCTCGCTTACCGCCTGCTCGGCATCACGCAGCGCCAGGCTGCTCAACTGGCGCCCCTCTGTCATGGTGTCGACTGCGGCACGCGTGGTATCCCGCAGCCTGTCTATCATCTGCTGGATCTCCTGGGTCGAGGCCCGGGTCTTGGAGGCCAGGGTACGCACCTCGTCGGCCACCACGGCGAAACCGCGACCATGTTCACCGGCCCGTGCCGCCTCGATGGCTGCGTTTAGCGCCAGCAGGTTGGTCTGCTCAGAGATGGTCCGGATCACATCCAGGATGCTGCCAATCTGCACCCCCTGCTGCTGCAAGGCGGTGATCCTGTCCGACACCTCGCTGACCTGGGCACTCAACTGGCGGATGCCGTTGGCAGAGGCGCTCACCACCTGCTGACCCTTGTGCACCGCATGACGGGTCTCATCCACCGCCTGGGCCGTGATCTGGGCGCTGCTGGAGACGGAGTCTGCGGTTGATGACATTTCATGGATGGCCGTGGCCACCAGCTCGACCTGCTCCAGCTGGTGATGGCTGTTCGCCAGCCCCTGCTGGGCCTGCCTGGCCGAGTTCACCGCCGCCTGCTGCAACTCGTGCACGCTGGTGGCGGTGTCGGTCACTATGCCCTGCACGGTCGCGACGAACTGGTTGATCCCCTCCGCCAGCACCCCGGTCTCATCGCGCCGGTGCTGGGTCAGCCGCTGGGTCAGATCCCCTCCGGCGCTGGAGAGACGCACCACCATGCGAGCCGTCTCCTGCACCGGCCGGGAGATGGACCCTGCCGCGAAAGCGAGTCCGACCAGACCTATACCCGCCACCAGGATGCCCACCATCAGCTGGGTCCAGACCCCCTTGCCAAAGGCCTCGGCACGGGCTTGCGCCATCCGCTCGTACTCGGCATAGAGGGCGCTGCCCGGCACCTCGATGGCGATCCCCCAGGCCTGTGTGACCTTGTTGAGGCTGATGGGTGCGAAGACCCTCAAGCCATCGGCATGCTCGTCGCTGCCCCTCTCGCCGCGTTGCAACTGGGCCAGCAAGGATGGATCCTGCAAGCGCTGCCCTACCCCGTCGCCATCGCGGGAGTCGGCGGCGATGATGCCCATGGGGCTGATGATGCGCACCCTGCCCTGCCCGTCGAATACCCGTCGGCTGATGTCAGCGGCCAGCCGTTGCAGGTAGTTGAGGGAGTAGTCGATGCCCACCATGCCGAGGTATTGATCCCCGTTCAGCACAGGCACCACGAAGGAGGTGAGCAGGGTGGGCTGACCGTTGACCTGGTAGACGGAGGGGTCGACGGCGCAGCTTGCCTTGCTCTCCTGCGGGCAGAGATACCACTCGGAGGCCCGGATCCCGGTCGCGCTCGGCGTCTTGCTGTAGAAATCCCCCAGGGGTTTGAGGTCAAAACCGGCCGGGCCGCGGCTCCAGTAGGGGGCGAAGTTGCCCGATGCCTGGCTATGCCGGCCATCACCGGTATGGAGCGCATCCTGACCGTCGAAACGATCCGCCTCCCAGCCACTGTAGATGCTGAGGAAATCCGGGTTGCGATCCCCTATGTCCTTGAGCAGGGCCGTGACCTCGTCCCGATCGAGAGGCTCGGACTGATGGACATTGCCCGCCAGCAGTGCCGCCAGGGTTTCGGCCGCATCCAGCGCCAGTTCGAAGGAGCGTGCCACCTCGCTCGCCTGACCATCCGCCAGGGTCAGCAGCCACTGCCTGGCCTGCTGGCGGGCCGCGTCGTGGCTCTCCTGCTGGATCTTCTCCTGCATGCTGGCCAGGGAAACATAGCTGTAACCCACCACGCTGAGGACGGTGGTCAGCAGGATGCAACCCGCAAAGAACATGACTTGATACTTGATGGAACGGAACATGACGGATGGTGGGTCTCTTGAGCCAAAACAGGGGCATTATACGGGCTCGCAAACAGGTCGCAAACGGCCCTGCATGAAATTAATCGCCGATTTGTGAGCGAAGTCGAACATCCGGCCTGTCATCCCCCCATCCGGTAGGTGACGGGGCAGGCGGGCCGGTTGAAACGGGCACAGGGAGGGCGATGACAAACAACAAGGCCCCGCCGATTGGCGGGGCCTTCTGCGCTGTGCCGGGTGGCAGCAAGACTCAGAGGGTGAAGCGCTGGGTCATATGGTGCAGGGTATTGGCCAGCTTGCTCAGCTCGACACAGGCCTGGGCGGTCTGCTGCGCCCCCTGGGCATTCTCGTCGGCGGCGGTGTGGATCTTGACGATGCTGCGATTGAGCTCCTCGGTGACCGCGTTCTGCTGCTCGGTGGCGGTGGCGATCAGGGTGTTCATGTCGGTGATCTGGGTGACGGCACCGTTGATGCTGTCGATGCTGCTCCCCGCCTCCCGCGCCAGCTCCACGCTCTCCTGCATCTGCTGACGGCTCAGTTGCATGGCGCTGCCCGCCTCGGCGGTACGCTCCTGCAACACCTCGATCATCTTGCTGATTTCGGCGGTGGACGCCTGGGTGCGCTGGGCCAGACTGCGCACCTCGTCTGCCACCACCGCAAAGCCACGCCCCTGCTCGCCGGCTCGGGCCGCTTCGATGGCCGCATTGAGGGCCAGCAGGTTGGTCTGCTCGGCGATGCCGCGAATCACGTCCAGCACCATGCTGATGCTGGCGCTGTCGGTCTCAAGTTGCTGCACCACGCTCCCGGCCTGCTCTATCTGGCGGGAAACCTGCTCTATGCTGCCGATGGCGCTGCGCACCACCTGGTTGCCCTGGGTGGAGGTGCGGGAAGCCTGCTTGGCCGCCCCCATGGCGTCCGTGGTGTTGCGAGCCACCTCATTGACGGTGGACTGCATCTCGTTCATGGCGGTGGCGACCTGAGAGACCTCTCCCTGCTGGCTTGCCATGCCTTTGGCGGACTGCTCGGAGATGGCGCTCACCTCCTCTACCGCGCTGCTGAGCTGGCTCACCGAGCCGGAGATTTCACTCACCAGCTCCGCCAGAGCCCCCTGCATCCGGTCGATGGCCGACCCCAGCTGGCCCAGCTCGTCGCGGTTGAAGCGGTTGCCGCGGATCCACTCCTGCAGCTCGCCCCGACCGAGATCGCCGCTCGCAATGCGCTGGGCCTGACGGGCCAGCATGATGAGCGGGTCACGGATCTGGCGGGTCAGCACCACGGAGAGGGCGACAACCAGGGCCAGGCCGATCACCAGGGCCAGGGTCACACTCAGCTTGGCGCTGTCAAAGGCGGCGATCACCTCGGCGCGGGAGCCCACGGAGTAGCCGTGGTTGATGCGGATGAGATCCCCCACCGACTTGCTCAGGGTGGTGTAGAGGGTGACCCCCTCCCCCATGAAGAGGTGCCGGGCTTCGGCCATCTGTCCCGAGTCCTGCATCTGCCGGATGCGCTGGTGCAGGGCGACATATCGCTCCCAGTCCGCCTTGACAATGTCAAAGGCGCGGCGCTCCTCCCGATCCTCCGCCCAGATGGTGCCATCGTGGGCCACTATCTGGCGCGCAGCCTCTTGCAGGCTCTTCTCGCTCTCGTTGCGATAGCGGGCCTTCTGCTGGGCATCGTCCGCCACCAGGAAGACATCCAGTTCGTAGCGGCGCAGGGCATTGATGGTCTCGCCGAGGGTGCTGGTGCGCACGACGGCGGGCAGGATACTGTCGGTAAAGCCGATGGCGGCGCGGTTCATCTTGCTGAATTCAAACAGCGAGAAGCCGCCGATAAAGGCCATCATCAGGCCGAGTACGGCAAAGCCGGCGGTAAGTTTTTTGCCTATCGTCATGGTGTTCATGGCATGTCCTGCATGGGGAAAACAAGTGGCATTGCTGGGCGCAGGCCTGGCCTGCGCCTTCACTACCCTCCTTGGCAGCACATATCGTCCCTGTCGGCGCGCACAAGGGCGGGCCCGGGGGTGTCGGCGTCAACCAGACCGTCCGACAACACGGAGAGCCATAGCGACCGGCACGGTCACAACTTTAGGTATTTTTCAAAAAAAGTGAGGGAAAGGAGACGGGGCCTGTCGGCGACAGGCCCCGGGAGCACTACCCTTTCAGACCACCGAGGAACTCGGCGCGGGTGTCGGGCTGGGTCTTGAAGACGCCGCCTAGGGAGGTGGTGGTGGTGTAGGAGGTGGAGTCCATCACGCCACGGGCCTTCACGCAGAAGTGGGTCGCCTTGATGCTGATGGCCACGTCCCTGGTGCCAAGCAGGGTCTGCAACGCCAGCAGGATCTGCTGGGTCAGCCGCTCCTGTACCTGGGGACGGCGGGCGAAGAACTGCACGATGCGGTTGATCTTCGACAGGCCAATCACCTTGCCGCGGGGAATGTAGGCCACGTGGGCAAAGCCGTCTATGGTGACGAAATGGTGCTCGCAGGTGCTGGTGAGGCTGATGTCCCGCACCATGATCATCTCGTCCACCTTCATCTTGTTCTCGATCACCGTCACCTTGGGGAAGGTGGCATAGTCGAGGCCGGAGAAGATCTCGTTCACGTACATCTTGGCAATGCGGTGCGGGGTCTCGGCCAGACTGTCGTCGGCCAGATCCAGTCCCAGCGTCTCCATGATGGCGCGCATATGACCTTCGATTTTTTCCTTTTTCTGCTGGCCGCTCAATTCATTGGCCACCAGAGGTGTCTCAAGGCCCTCGGCCTCGAGCGCCGCCCTGACCAACAGGGCTTCCTGGCTTAAGCTCGTCATCGTGTTTCTCTCCCACGCTCAGGGACTGTGCTGGCCTGCGGCATGGTGCCGCGGCGCAATCTTACAGGGCGATTATTGTCATAATTCTGTCTAACTCAAGCCCGGTGCCCGACTTTATGCCAAACCACCCCGTTTTGTCCGCACCGGCCTGCCCATTCGGGGGCAAGGCGCACGGCCGTGCCGCCTCTTCCCCACCTGCCATCCCGCGCAAGCCTCGCCCTGGTTACCCATCAGGAGGTAATTCAACGGGATAGCGCCCCAGAATCCGATCACACCGGGGCATCTGCCCCCCATTACCGCACCTTCGGTCTGCCCATCGGAGCGGATTTTTGGGATAATCCGCCCCCTACACACCAGAGAGGTCATGATGATGGGATTCGATACCGGTGCACTCCTCCCCTTGGACAAGGCCCTGCAAGGGATGCTGGAACAACTCACCTGCTGTTGCGAGACGGAGCAGTTGCCCCTGCCCCAGGCGCTGGATCGGATCCTGGCCGAGGAGATAAGCTCCCCCCTCTTCGTCCCCCCCTTCGACAACGCCGCCATGGACGGCTATGCCGTGCGCCTGGCGGATCTCGCCGCCGGGGTGCCGCTCCCCGTGGCGGGCAAGGCCTTTGCGGGCCAGCCCTATGAGGGGGAGTGGCCCGCCGGCCACTGCATCCGCATCATGACCGGGGCCCCTGTGCCCCCGGGTGCAGACGCTGTGGTGATGCAGGAAGAAACGCAAGCCGGCGACAACGGGATCACTTTCCTGACCGCGCCCACGCCTGGCCAGAACATCCGTCGCCGCGGCGAGGATCTGGCGCAGGGCGCCCGGGTGCTCGAAAGCGGCCTGCGCCTGAGCCCCAGGGAGCTGCCGCTGCTCGCCTCCCTTGGCATCGCGAACGTCACGGTGCGCCGTCCCCTCAGGGTCGCCATCTTCAGCACAGGGGACGAGCTCAAGCCTCTGGGCACCCCGCTCCAGCACGGGGACATCTACGACTCCAACCGCTACGGGGTCAAGGCGATGCTGAGCCGCATGGGCTGTGAGTGCCTGGACCTTGGCATCATTCCCGATGATCCGGAGGCCCTGCGCGCCGCCTTCTTGCAGGCCGACCGCGAGGCCGATGCCCTGATCACCACCGGGGGCGTCTCGGTGGGAGAAGCGGACTTCACCAAGCAACTGCTCGAAGAGCTCGGGGAAATTGGCTTCTGGAAGCTCGCCATCAAGCCGGGCAAACCCTTCGCCTTTGGCCGGTTGCCAAACGCCTGGTTCTTCGGTCTGCCGGGCAACCCGGTCTCCGCCATGGTCACCTTCGATCAGCTGGTGCAACCGGCCCTGGCCAGACTGGCCGGTCAGCAATTTGCACGCCCGCACCCCCTCCAGGCCCTGGCGACAGAGCCGCTCAAGAAGAGCCCGGGGCGCCTGGACTTTCAGCGCGGCATCCTGAGCGTGGGCCCGAATGGCCTCGAGGTACGCAGCACCGGCTCCCAGGACTCCGGGGTGTTCAGCTCCCTGTCCCGGGCCAACTGCTACATCGTGCTCGAGCAGGAGCGCGGCAAGGTGGCCGCCGGTGAGACGGTCACCGTCGAGCCCTTCTCGGGGCTGCTGCTGTGAGCGAGATCCTGAGCGACGCAGAACTCCTTCGCTACAACCGCCAGATCGTGCTCAAATCCTTCGACTTCGAGGGGCAGGAGGCGCTCAAGCAGTCACGCGTGCTGGTCATCGGCGCCGGGGGCCTGGGCTGCGCCGCCAGCCAGTATCTGGCGGTGGCCGGGGTCGGCCACCTCACCCTGGTGGATTTCGATCGGGTGGAGCTCTCCAATTTGCAGCGCCAGGTGCTGCACAGCGACGAGCGCATCGGCCAGCTCAAGGTGGAGTCCGCGGCGACGTCCCTGCGCGCCCTCACCCCCTGGCTCGAGGTGGAGACCCACGCCGCCCTCGCCGACGAGGCGCTGCTCGATGCCCTGCTGCCAGGCCATCAGCTGGTGCTCGACTGCACCGACAACGTCGCCATCCGCAACCTCCTCAACCAGCGTGCCCGCCAGCACAAGGTGCCCCTGGTCAGCGGCGCCGCCATCCGGCTCGAAGGGCAGCTCTGCAGCTTCACCTGGCAGGAGGATGAACCCTGCTACGCCTGTCTCAGCACCCTCTTTGGCGATCAGGCCCTCACCTGTGTCGAGGCGGGGGTATTGGCCCCCGTGGTGGGGCTGGTGGGCAGCCTGCAGGCGCTCGAAGCCATCAAGCTGCTGGCGGGCATGGGCAAAAGCTACAGCGGCCGCCTGCTGATGATCGACGGTCTGGGTGGCAGCTTTCGCGAGCTGAAGCTTCCCAAACGCCCCGACTGCCCGGTCTGCTCAAGGCCCTGAGCAGCGCCCACAAAAAAGCCGAACCCCGGGGTTCGGCTTTTTTATCTACCTCTGCTGTCTGCTCCCCTCAATGGGTTGAGAGGATCCGCTGCAACAGATGATTGAACCCGGCAGGATCTTCCGCCGGCCAGGCGTGGTGACCATCCGGGGTGTGGATGGTGGCATTGGGCAGGGAGGCGAACTGCTCCACCCGCCGCGCCAGGGGCAGATAGTCGTGACTGGTGGAGATGATGGCCACCGGCTGCCAGAGGGTGCCGAGACGAGCCCGCACCGACCAGCCGGGCAGCGCCTCCAGCAGCGCCTTGTAGGTCTTCTTTTTGTTGCGCACGAAGCGCCCCCGGAAGGTGTGGCGCATCTGGGCGAGATCGGGGCCGGGAAAGAGCTCGCGACCTAGCCACCACGCCAGCGGCCGCATGCCGAACCAGCGCAGCCACTTGAGGCGCATGGCATAGCGCTCCTGCTCCTTTGGCGTCTCCAGAAGAAATTCGCTGAAGCCGTTGACCAGCACCAGCCCCTGCACCTTGTGGGGCAGTTGCAGCGCCAGCTCCAGCGCCACCATGGCACCGAGCGACAACCCCACTACCCAGGCAGGCTCGGGCTGCTCGTCGAGCCAGCGGGCCACATCCGCCGCCAGGGTGGGCACGTCAAAGGGCCCCTCCTGCATGCTCTGGCCGTGGCCGCGCAAGTCGATGGCCACCACCCGGTAGCGCTCGGAAAAACGCTCGATCTGCGCCTGCCAGTCGAGGCTGGAAGAGCCCAGCCCGTGCAGCAAGAGCAGCAAGGGCCCCTCCCCCGCACTGCGCAGGGCCAAGCCATGGGATTTCATTACCTGATTGCGACGCACCCGTCCCCCCTTTCTCGACGCCATGCCGGCCACTCATGGCCAGCCAATCCGTACTCCGGTCCCCTGTCTACCCCTCTCCCACCAGGCTCACCGCCTTGATGTAGGCGTAGAGGCGCATGGCCGGCGTCAGGGCGAGCCGCTGCGCGGAGCGGCTGGTGATCCGGGCCAGCAGTATCTGCTGCCCGAGAGCTAACTGCAACAGGGTCTGCCCGGGTCGCACCTCCCGCACCTCCAGCAGCCGGGTCTCGAGGCAGTTGGAGAGGCTGGAGTGCACGATGGGCTCGGTGGCGATCACCAGATCCCGCGCCGCCACCTTGATCTGCAAGGGGCCCGCTTCATCGGGGGCATGCTCCATGGTCACCATCAGGGTCTGCTCCCCGAGTCGCAGGGTCGCCATCTGCTCGTGCTCGTCGTAGTGGGACAGGGTCGCCGAGAGCATGACCCCGACGTCGTCGCGACTGGCCAGCGACAGGTCGGTGCGGGCGAAGATCTCCTCGGGGGTGCCCTGGGCCTCCACCCGTCCCTCTGCCAGCAGCACCAGTCCATCGCAGAGCAGGCTCACCTCCTCCATGGCGTGGCTGACGAAGATCATGGGGATGCCGCTCTCCTGCTGCAAGCCCTTGAGCACGTGGGCCTGATGGATGCGGCTGCGCCTGTCCAGCGCCGAGAAGGGTTCATCCAGCAGCAGCAAGTCGGGCTCGGCCAGCAAGGCCCTGGCCAGTGCCACCCGCTGACGCTGACCGCCGGAGAGGCCGTGGGCCGGTTGCCCCAGCAGCTCGGCAAAGCCGAGGCGCGCAGCCAGATCCTCTGGCTGCCAGCGCCCCCTCCCCTTGCGAGCCGCCAGTTGCAGGTTGCCGAGCACGCTCAGGTGGGGGAAGAGACGAGCATCCTGAAACACCAGCCCGATGCGCCGCGCCTCGGGGGGCAGGGCTGCAAGCTCGCGCCCCTGCCAGCGCAGGGCATCGCCCGGGGCCTTGTCGAGCCCGGCGATGATGCGCAGCAGGGTGCTCTTGCCACAGCCCGAAGGACCGAACAGGCCGAGGATGCGGCTGGGGGGCAGTGCCAGATCGCACGCCAGGGTGAAGGGGCCGAAATCACGTCTGGCCTTGAGGTAGAGGTTCATCCGAACAGCCTCCGTTGCCGACGTTGCAGCACGCCGTAGACCAGCACCAGCATCACCAGGGAGAAGCCCATCAGGCCGCCGGCCAGAATATGGGCATTCTGGTAATCCATCGCCTCCACGTGATCAAACAGGGCGATGGAGAGCACCTGGGTCTCCCCGGGAATGTTGCCGCCAATCATCAGCACCACCCCGAACTCCCCCAGGGTGTGGGCAAAGCCCAGCGCCGCCGCCATCACGAAGCTGGGCAGCGTCATCGGCAGGATGATGCGAAAGAAGCGCTCAAACGGGCCCATCCCCAGGGTGGCGGCAGCCTCCAGCTCCTTGTTGCCCATGTTGACGAAGGCGGAGGTGAGGGGCTGTACCACGAAGGGGAGCGAATAGATGACGGAGGCGATGAGCAGGCCGAGAAAGCTGAAGGCGAGCGGGGCCCCGAAGGTCTCCCGCCACCAGCCACCGAGGCCGTACTCCGGGGAGAAGACCAGCAGCAGATAGAAACCGAGCACGGTGGGCGGCAGCACCAGCGGCAGGGCCACCATGGCTTCCACCAGAGGGCGCAGCCGGTGCTGGCTGCGAGACAGCCACCAGGCGAGCGGCGGCGACAGCAGCAGCAGGATGGCAGTGGTACTGGCCGCCAGTTTCAGGGTCAGCCAGACCGCCAGCAGATCCCCTTCACTCATAGGGTCCCCTCTCGGGTGTCGATAAAAAACAGGGCGCCGTCATGACGGACGCCGCCTTGGGACACGTCAGGCACCGGATCTGGCCAGCACGGGGCTGGCCGGATCCCGGCAGACGCCGGGCGCTTACTGCGGCAGGGCGTAACCCGCCGCCTTGATCTGCGCCTGTCCCGGCCCCTTGAGCCAGGCGACCAGGGCATCCACCGCTGCCCCTTTCTTCAGCACCAGGGCCTGCTGCTCGATGGGGGGATAGAAGCTGGCCGGCACCGCCCAGGCTTCGCCGGTCTTGCCCGCCTCCACCAGGTTGGCCCAGGCGACGAAGCCCAGCTTCGCATTGCCGGTATCGACAAACTGCCAGGTCTGGCTGATGTTGGTGCCGGTCAGCACCCGATACTGCTTGGGATCGATCTTGAGGTGAGCCAGGGTCGCCATGGCGGCAGCGCCATAGGGCGCTGTCTTGGGGTTGGCGATGGCCAGCTCCCCCTGCCAGTGGCGCAAGGTGGCCTCATCAGGAGCAAGCCCCCCCTTCTGCCAGAGGCCGAGCTGACCGATGGCATAGGTGAAGCGCTCGCTCCCCTTGCCTTCCGACTCCAGCTTTTGAGGGGTCGCCACGTCGGCCGAGAGGAAGAGATCGAAGGGCGCACCGTGGGTGATCTGGGTATAGAGCACGCCGGTGGCCGCCGAACTGATGACGACGCTGTGGCCGGTCTTGGCGGTGAACTCCTTGCCGATGCGCTCTATGGTGCCCTTGAAGTTGGCCGCCACCGCCACCTTGACCTCGTCAGACAGCACAGCACCGCTGTACATGGCACCGGCCCCCAGCACCAACACGGATACCCATCTCTTCATTCCTTTGCTCCTTATGTTCCGGCACGCCGGATCGATTGACACGAGCTCGAGGCTCACTCCCCTTGTTGCCAGCGGGCCAGGGCGGCGTCATCGCTCGCCCTGGCCTCGACCCAGCGTTGCACCCCGTCGGCGGTCAGCTCTTTTTTCCAGAACGGTGCCCGGGTCTTCAAGAAATCCATGATGAAGTGGCAGGCCTCGAAAGCCGCCTCGCGGTGGGCGCTGCTCACCACCACCAGCACGATCTGATCCCCGAGCAGCAGCTCGCCGATGCGGTGAATGAGGGTGCACTCCTGCAGCGGCCAGCGCCCGCGGGCCTCGGCCACGATGCCCGCCAGCGCCTTCTCGGTCATGCCGGGGTAGTGCTCGAGGGCCAGCCCCTTCACATGCTCCCCCTGATTGAAGTCGCGCACCTTGCCGACAAAGCTGACAATCGCGCCTGTGTCCTGCCGGGCAGCAAGGCGGGCATATTCGTCGGCCAGCGAGAAGTCATCCCGCTGCACCAGGATGCGATCGATAATGGTTGCCTCGCTCATCATCAGCCTCCAGTCACCGGCGGGAAGAAGGCGACCTCATCCCCGTCATGGAGGGGGGTATCCAGCGGCACCAGGGTCTGGTTGACCGCCACCAGGAGCTTGCCGGATTCGAGCGCCAGCGCCCACTTGTCACCTCGCTCGCTCAAGGCGGCGCGAAGGACATCGGCACTGACGTAGTCGCAAGGCAGGCTGAGCTCGTCGCAGCCGACCAGCTCACGCACCTGCGCAAAAAACAGAACCTTGATCATGCTTGCTCTCCTTGGGTCGCACCCAGTTGGAAATGACCGGACTTGCCGCCCTTTTTCTCCACCAGACGCACCTGCTCGATCACCATGTCCTTTTGCACCGCCTTGCACATGTCGTAGATGGTCAGGGCCGCCACCGAGGCGGCGGTGAGCGCTTCCATCTCCACCCCGGTCTTGCCCGAGAGCTTGCACAGGGTGCGGATATGGACCCGATTGTGCGCCGCCTGGGGGGCTATCTCTACCTCCACCCGGGTCAGAGCCAGGGGATGGCACAGGGGAATGAGGTCGGCGGTCTTCTTGGCCGCCATGATGCCGGCGATGCGGGCGGTGGCGAACACGTCCCCCTTGTGGTGCTGACCACTCAGGATCAACGCCAGGGTCTCGGGGGCCATGGTCACGAAAGCCTCGGCGCGGGCCTCGCGTTCGGTCACCTGCTTGTCGGTGACATCCACCATGTGGGCCTCGCCGCTCTGGTTGAGATGGGTCAGGTTCATCTATGCCCCTATCGAAAAATAAGATGGATGATCCGGGTTTACTCCCGGGATCACAGATGGGTCACGAAGTTGCACGGCCGGGTACGGGCATCGAGCTGATCCCGGATTAGCTGTTCCCAGCCCAGACGGCAGGCGCCGGTGGAGCCGGGCAGGCAGCAGATCAGGGTGCGATTGGCGAGCCCGGCCAGGGCACGGCTCTGCATGGCGGAGCCTTTTATCTCGGCAAACGAGAGCTGGCGGAACATCTCGCCAAAACCCTGCACCGTGCGCTCGAACAGCACGCCGACCGCCTCGGGCACCCGGTTCTGCTCGTTGAAGCCGGTGCCGCCGTTGATGAGCACCACCTGGACTCCCTCGTCGGCAATCCAGTCGCTCACCTGGGCGCGGATGCGAAACAGGTTGTCGGGGCAGAGCGCCCGGTCGGCCAGCACGTGGCCGGTCTGGGTCAGGGCCTCGACCAGATAGTCCCCCGAGCTGTCATCGGCAGCGGTGCGACTGTCGGAAACCGTCAGGACGGCGATCTTGAGAGGGATGAATTCGCTGTGTTTGGGTGCCATTGGGGCCATTCCTGTCAATCATTGACCACGAGAGGATGAGGTGAACGCGCCGCACCGTGGTGCCAGCCATGAAAGGAGCCGGTGGGCGCCGCGTTGCCGGGAAGGGATTCTATCAAAAGATGTCTGGCTGGGGGGGCGTCATTGCCCATTAATCTCGAAGGCCGCCGGATCCCGGGGATCCGGCGGCCTTCCCATCAGAAGCCTGGCACCCCTTTCATGTCAGGCAGTTGGTGCGCAATCCCCTTGTGGCAGTCGATGCAGGTGTTGGCCCCGCTTGCCAGGTTGGTGGAGTGCATCTGGGCGGCTCGACGCCCTTGCAGGGAGAAGTCCATGTACTCGAAGTTGTGGCAGTTGCGGCACTCGCGCGAATCCGTCTCCTTCATCCGCTGCCACTCCCGCTCGGCCATCTCCCGCCGGTGGGATTCAAACTTCTCGCGGGTATCCACCTTGCCGGTGATCATGCCCCACAGCTCCTTGGAGGCCTGCACCTTGCGGATGATCTTGTAGGTCCATTCGTGGGGTACGTGGCAATCCGGGCAGCTGGCCCGCACGCCGGAGCGGTTGGCGTAGTGGATGGTGTCGCGGTACTCCACGAACACGTTGTCCTTCATCTCGTGGCAACCGGTGCAGAAGGCCTCGGTGTTGGACGCTTCCATGGCGGTGTTGAACCCGCCCCAGAAGATGACGCCACCAAAGAAGCCCATCAGCAGGATGACCCAGAGGGCCGCCTTCGACGGTGACTTGAAGGTGGTCCACAGACGCTTCACAAAGCCGGGTAATTTCATCTATGGGTTCCTCAGTTCAGCGCTTCAACCGGTTTGAAGGTATTGTTCACCAGCGGCTTGGCATCCGCTTGCGGCACGTGGCACTGCAGACAGAAGTAGCGACGCGGCGAGACTTCGCCCAGGGTCATGCCGTCGCGGGTCTCGAAGTGGGTGGGGCTTATCTTGGGGGCCTTCATGGCACTGGCGTTCTTGAAGCTGTGACAGGCCAGGCACTTGTTGACCTTGTTGTCCACTTCATAGTTGCGGGTGTCGTGGGGGATCAGCGGGGGCTGGTGCATGTACTGGCGATCGTAGAGGTCGCCATCCTTGCGAAAGTTCTTCAGAGGGGCCGCGTCGGCATCCGTTACCAGATCCGTGCTTCCCCGCTCCGACTTGATGCCCCCCGTGCTGTTGGTGATCTCGGGGACGGCCGCCATCAAGGAACCCGCCATCAGGCAGGCCAGCATTGCTCCAATCAGCTTCTTCATTATGTGTTCTCCGACGTTTTCTCTGCCTTGACGGCAAAACCTACAGTGATTTCAAAAACTTGCTCCGCGCAGACATCGATGCAACGGCCGCAGTTGGTACACTCCTGAGCTGCAATCAAGGGCCCGTGACCACGCCTGGCACCGTGAACGGGGCCGCGCAGGATGGGACGCTCCGGGCAGACCGCATAACAATCCATGCAGTTGCTGCACCGCTCGCGCCCCGAGGCTGCAATCTTGATGAACCCGACCCGGTTGACCAGGGCATAGAAGGCCCCCACCGGACAGAGGTGGCCGCACCAGCCCCGCTCCACCACAAAAAGGTCGAACAGGAACAGCGCCGCCAGCAGGCCCCAGCCCGCCCCCATGCCGAACAGCAGGCCGCGCAGGGTGAGGGACACCGGATTGACCAGCTCCCACACCAGCACGCCTGTGATGGCCGGTGCCACCAGCACCATGGCCAGCAGCCAGTAGCGGGTAGCGCGGTTGAACTGACCATTGCCCTTGAGGCCAAGTCGCCCCCTGAGCCAGGCGGCGGCATCGGTGACCAGGTTGACCGGACAGACCCAGGAGCAGAACACCCGCCCCCCGGCCAGCCAGTAACCCGCGAGCACCAGCCCGGCCCCGAGCCACAGGGTGGGGATGGGCCACTGGCCCGCCGCCACCGACTGCAACAGGGTCAGGGGATCCGTGAGGGGCACCGTCTCCAGCAGCAAGGAGCTGGAGAGGTTGCCCTTGAGGATCCAGATGCCCGCGAGCGGCCCCAGCAGGAACAGCCCCAGCACCCCGAACTGGCAAAGCCGGCGCAGCAGCAGGAAGCGATGGGCACGCCACCACCCCAGCCTGGCCGTGGCCTCGGCCCCTGGATACCGACTCATAGGCCCTCCGGTTTGCGGGTCGGCAGGGTCAGTCGCTCACCGATGAGGGACTTGCCCGCCTTCTCCTTCTCTTCCCAGCCGAGCCGGTAGTGGTGACCCAGCTCCCCCTTGGCAAGCTGGCGAGGTACCACCTTGATGGCCGCCTCCTCCAGCACGCAGGCGTGCTCGCACTTGCCGCAGCCGGTACAGAGATCGCTGTGCACCGTGGGCAGGAACATGGCGTGCTTGCCGGTGCGCGGGTTGTGCTGCAGCTCCAGGGTAATGGCCTTGTCGATGAGGGGGCAGACCCGGTAGCAGACGTCGCAGCGCAGCCCCAGGTAGTTGAGGCAGGTCTCGTGATCGATGAGCACCGCCACCCCCATCCGCGCCTGATCGATGTCGGTCATGGCCCGATCCAGCGCCCCGCTCGGGCAGGCCGCCACGCAGGGGATGTCGTCACACATCTCGCACGGGACGGCGCGCGCCTTGAAATAGGGGGTGCCGGTGGTCACGGGTTCAAACAGCCGGGCGAGCTTGAGGGTGTCGTAGGGGCAGGCCAGGGCGCAGAGCCCGCAGCGCACGCAGGCGCCGAGAAACTCGGCCTCGTCGAGGGCCGCCGGCGGGCGCAGCGCCTGGGCAGGCACGGCCTGCACCTGCTGGCGCGCCACGCCGCCAAGCCCCACGCCAAGCAGGCCCACACCGCAGGCCCCCTTGGCCATGTCGGCCAGAAACTGGCGCCGACTACGACTCATCTCGCGCTCCCCCGCCTCAGGCCTTCATGACCTTGACGGCGCACTTCTTGTAATCCGTCTCTTTGGAGAGCGGATCGGTGGCGTCCAGGGTCAGCTTGTTGACCAGTTGGCTCGCGTCGAAGAAGGGCATGAACACCAGTCCCTTGGGCGGACGGTTGCGGCCGCGGGTCTCGACCCGGGTCTTCACCTCGCCCCGGCGGGAGGAGACGATCACCTCTTCGCCACGGCGCACGCCGCGAGCCTTGGCATCTTCCGGGTGCATGAAGAGCACCGCATCCGGGAAGGCGCGATAGAGCTCGGGGACCCGGCGGGTCATGGTGCCGGTGTGCCAGTGCTCCAGCACGCGACCGGTAGAGAGCCACATGTCGTACTCTTTGTCCGGAGCCTCGGCGGCGGGCTCATAGGGCAGCGCAAAGATGACCGCCTTGCCGTCGGGCTTGCCGTAGAAGCGTACCCCCTCCCCCGCTTTCACGTAAGGGTCGAACCCTTCGCGATAGCGCCACAGGGTCTCCTTGCCGTCCACCACAGGCCAGCGCAGGCCGCGGGCTTCGTGATACTGATCGAACGGCGCCAGATCGTGGCCATGGCCGCGACCGAAGGAGGCGTACTCCTCAAAGAGCCCCTTCTGGACGTAGAAACCAAAGTGCTCGGCCTCATCGTTCAGGGCCCCCTTGCTCTGCTCTTTCGGGAACTGGTTCACCTGGCCGTTGGCATAGAGCACGTCGAACAGGGTCTTGCCCTTCACTTCCGGCATCTTGGCAATCAGCTCAGCCGGCCACACCTCTTCCACGGTGAAGCGCTTGGAGAATTCCATCAGCTGCCACAGGTCGGATTTGGCCCCTTCCGGTGCCTTCACCTGCTGGTGCCAGAACTGGGTGCGACGCTCGGCGTTGCCATAGGCCCCCTCTTTCTCCACCCACATGGCGGTGGGCAGGATGAGGTCGGCCGCCTGGGCTGTCACGGTCGGATAAGGGTCGGAGACCACGATGAAGTTGGCCGGGTTGCGATAACCGGGCAGCGCCTCTTCATTCATGTTCGGGCCGGCCTGCATGTTGTTGTTGCACATCACCCAGTAGGCGTTGAGCTTGCCGTCTTTCAGCATGCGGTTTTGCAGCACGGCGTGGTAGCCCACCTGCTCCGGGATGGTGCCTTCCGGCAGCTTCCAGATCTTCTCGGCGATGGCGCGGTGTTTGGGATCCGTGACCACCATGTCCGCCGGCAGACGGTGGGCGAAGGTACCCACTTCACGGGCGGTACCACAGGCGGAGGGCTGGCCGGTCAGGGAGAAGGGGCCGGAGCCCGGCTGGGAGATCTTGCCGGTCAGCAGGTGGATGTTGTAGCAGAGGTTGTTGGCCCAGACGCCACGGGTGTGCTGGTTGAACCCCATGGTCCAGTAAGAGACCACCTTCTTGTCCGGATCCGCATAGATCTGGGCCAGCTTCTCGAGCTTGTCCTTGGGCACGCCAGAGAGCTTGGAGACGGACTCCAGATCGTAATCCGCCACGAACTTGGCGAAGTCGTCGAAGCTCATGGGGGTGGAGTCGCCGCTGTCCGGGTTCTTGGCCTTTTGCTGCAGCGGGTTGGTGGGACGCAGGCCGTAACCGATGTCGGTCACCCCTTTGCGGAACTGGGTGTGCTTGTTGACGAACTCCCAGTTCACCTTGTCGTTCTGGATGATGTAGTTGGCGATGTAGTTGAGGATCGCCAGATCGGTCTGGGGGGTGAACACCAGCCCGTTGTCCGCCAGCTCGAAGCTGCGGTGCTCGAAGGTGGAGAGCACGTGCACCTGCACATCCTGGTGGGACAGACGGCGATCGGAGATGCGCGACCAGAGGATGGGGTGCATCTCGGCCATGTTGGAGCCCCACAGCACGAAGGCGTCGGCCTGCTCGATGTCGTCGTAGCAGCCCATGGGTTCATCCATGCCGAAGGTACGCATGAAGCCCACTACCGCGGAGGCCATGCAGTGACGGGCATTGGGATCCAGGTTGTTGGAGCGCAGGCCTGCCTTCATCAGCTTGGCGGCGGCATAGCCTTCCCAGACGGTCCACTGGCCGGAGCCGAACATGCCGACGGCGGTCGGGCCCTTCTCTTTCAGGGTCGCCTTGAACTTCTCGGCCATGATGTCGAAGGCCTGATCCCAACTGATGGGGGCGAAGTTGCCGTTCTTGTCGAACTTGCCGTTCGTCATGCGCAGCATGGGCTGGGTCAGGCGATCCTCCCCGTACATGATCTTGGAGAGGAAGTAGCCCTTGATGCAGTTCAGGCCACGGTTGACCGGTGCATCGGGATCCCCCTGGGTCGCCACGACGCGGCCAGCCTGGGAGCCCACCAGCACGGAACAGCCGGTCCCGCAGAAGCGGCACGGTGCCTTGTCCCAGGTGATGGCGGTCTTGTCGGTACTGGTGATCAGGTTCGCCGCCAGAGTGGGGGCACTGACACCGGCCACGGCAGCGGCTGCCGCCACCGCATTGGCCTTCATAAAGTCGCGTCGACTCAGCTTCATGACATATCCTCGCATTGCTTAATCACATCAATGACAGCCATTGTGACGAGCCGCGCTGGCTCAGCTCCATGGCGCTTTATTCCTTTGCTCTGGGCTTTTCGTTCATCGAACGCAGACAACAGACCCGGCATCCCGTGTATTACCCGTGGCGGTCAGCGAACGACTCTTGCGCTTCTGCCACATGACGCCTTATTCCCCATCTTCGGCGTCCATTTCATCGAACTGGTGGTAGATCAGGGCCGCAGAGAGCACCCCGGGCAACCCCTGAATGGTGTCGATGGCCGCCATGATGGGGCGCTGGCTCGGCCCCTCCAAGGTCACCACCAGCTTGCCCTCCTCGCTGACGGCGTGGATCTCGGCCCCGTCCAGGGTCGCAATCCGCTCTGCCAGGGCGTGGCGCAGATCGGGCTGGGTCAGCACCACCAGGCTGGATACATGGAACTCTTCTCGCGTCATATCACCGTTTTCCAACTTGTTCGTCTCTTGGGTCATCGCGAAGCCTCGCCACGAGACAGACCGATGCTGATACTGCCCACTGGGCAATCCGCTACGCAGGCCCCGCAGCCGTTGCACGACTCGGCATGGATGCCGGGGGTGGGTACGCGCCCCAGCCGGGGGGAAAAGCGGATGGCCTGCTGCTCGCAGCTGTCCTGACAGCGCTGGCAGAACACCTGGGCAGTGGCCAGACAGCCCGCCTCGATATGGGCCACATACTCCCAGGGTGTCTGGGTTGTCGGCCTGAACACCGGCGCCTGGCAGGCGCTCACACACTCGGTGCAGAAGGTGCACTCGCCGCGGTGAAAATCCACCGTGGGGAAGTCCCCGTCCCCCTTGATCAGGATCTGCTCCGGACAGGCCGCCAGACAGTCGCCGCAGCGGGTACAGCCGGCCACGAACTCGTCCCAGGAGACGGACCAGGGCAACTGGATCCCAGCCTTGGGGGCGCTCAGGCGTCCCCGAAACAGGCCTCTGCGTGACAAGTTGACCCCGTCGGTCATATCGACTCCTCTTTTCGGGGGACGAATGCCCCCGCGCGGATCCCGTGACTGGCATTTTCAATGCCAATTATAAGCGTGGGTGTATATTGCGGCCCTGACAAGTCAGGGGATATACCACCAGGGAGATAAACAGGGGGGATTCTTGCGCTGGATCAAACCCTTGGCGTAATTAGACACAGCAGGGGCAAGGTAAATTACCCCTATGTGAGGATTGATAATTAATCGAAGGTTATTTGAGGTGCACGGCGGCTGTCAGCCGCCGATGGAGGCCAGGTGGGGGGTCATGCCTGCATTGCCTTCATGGAGGCGATGGGTGGCGGCCTTGCCGGTCAGCGCCTGGCGAATACGCCATTGCAGCGCCTCCTGCTGGCTGTCATCGGTGAGCAGATCCCGCAGTTCCACCCCGTTGTCGCCAAAGAGACACAGGTGCAGCTTGCCCTTGGAGGAGACCCGCAGCCGGTTGCAACCGGCGCAAAAATCCTTGCTGTAGGGCATGATGAGCCCCACCCCGCCCCTCGAGTCCGGATGCGTGAACACCTGGGCAGGGCCATCATCCAGGCCGCGCAGCTGCTGCACCCAGCCGCTCTCTTGCAGGCGCTGCTTGATGAGTTCACCGCTGGTATGGTGATCGCGAAACAGGGCGTCCATCTCGCCGGTCTGCATCAGTTCGATGAAACGCAGCTCGATGGGTTTGTCGCGGATCCAGGCGAGGAATGTCTCGAGCTGATGATCATTGAGCCCCTTGAGCAGCACGGCGTTGATCTTGACCGACCGAAAACCGGCACTCAGGGCGGCGTCTATCCCCGCCATCACCTCCGCCAGCTTGTTCTCGCCGGTGATCTGGTGGAACTGACGGGGATCCAGGCTGTCGACGCTGACGTTCAGGGCCGTCAGCCCCGCATCGAACCACTCGCGGGCACGCTCCTTGAGCCGATACCCGTTGGTGGTCATGGCCACCTTCTCGATGCCGGGAGTATTGGCCACGGTCTCGATGATGGCCGTGAAGTCGCGGCGCAGGGAGGGCTCGCCTCCAGTCAGACGCACCTTGCGCGTCCCCATGGCCGCAAACCCGGAGACGACGCGACGGATCTCCTCCAGGGAGAGGAAGGACTGGCGCCCCTCACCATCTCCTTTCGGCGGGTGATAGCCGTCCGGCAGACAGTAGGTACAGCGGAAATTGCAGACGTCGGTGACCGACAGACGCAAATAGTAAAAGCGACGGGAAAAACCATCTTCAAGTGGCAACATAAACACCTTTCCAAATACGGGAGGCCAGGGCATTTCTTTCCTGACCCTTTCAGCTCGAACATCGGCTGACGGCGATCTCCCCCTATCTCAATGACTTAGGCAAAATCGCTCGGAGTTCATCTAGTTTTTCGATGCTAGCACAACTTGGAGTACACTCCCATGCTACTTTGTGGGGTCTTTGTGGGTGAAAAGGGAGCCGGTCGGCATGGGAAAATGGTTCAGAGTGCAGTCGGTCAGCAGCGCCATCGGTCGCTCCATGGTGCTGATCCTGTTCATGGCCAGCCTGATCGCCGTGGTGGCCATGGTCACCCTCTTCTATTCGGTTCCCGATGCCAAGGCCATCAACCTGTCGGGATCCCTGCGCATGCAGGCCTACCGCATGGCCTATGAAATCGAGAAGGATCAGGTCGTCCTCGGCCGGCTCGCCCAGTTTGAACAGACCCTTCATGCCCCCGAGCTGCAGGAGACCCAGCGCTGGATCACGCCCGCCTCACTGCGCCGCACCTATGGTGAAGTCCTGCTGCAATGGCAAGTGATGCGCGAACACATCGAGAATGCCACCCCCAGCCGTTATACCGACAATACGGAACAGTTCGTCGCCGCCATCGATGACTTCGTCAACCAGATGCAGTACCACGTGGAGTTCAAGGTGCGCATGCTGGCGCTGGCCGAGGGGCTAGGGCTGCTCGCCATCATCACCATCGCCTGGTGCACGGTGCGCTTCACTCGCCAGCAGGTGGTGGCGCCCCTCAACCAGCTGGTCTATTGCGCACGCCAGATCCAGCGTCAGGAATTCGATCTCACCCTGCCCCCTCACTGTGAAAACGAGCTGGGAGAGCTGTCGGGGGCGTTCGCGACCATGGCCGACGAGCTCGGCAAGCTCTATCGGGAGCTGGAGAGCAAGGTGGAGGAGAAAACGGCCAAGCTGCAACAGGCCAACGACACCCTCTCCTTCCTCTATTCCACCGCCCAGAAACTGCACGCGGCGCCCCTCAGCCGCCGCACCCTGCAAAAGCTGCTGGAGCGGGCCGCCGGCCACCAGCACATCGAGTACATCCGCCTCACCCGCTTCGAGCACAATGCGATGCCGGTCTACATCACAGGGCGAAAGGGGTGGCCGGGGGATCTGGACGCCGTGGTGAGTTTCTACCTGCAGATGGATGACGAGGAGTACGGCCGGCTCGACATGATAAGCGGCCACCCCATCGACGAGCGGCTGATGAAGAACTTCTCCATGTTGCTGGCCCAGGTGCTGCACAAGGATCAGACCCTGCTGCAGCACCAGCGCCTGCTCCTGATGGAAGAACGCGCCGTCATCGCCCGTGAACTGCACGACTCCCTCGCCCAGGCCCTCTCCTACCTGAAGATCCAGGCCACTCTGCTCAAGCGCTCCTTCGCCAAGGGGGACAGGGCCAAGACCGAGGCAGCCATGGAGCAGATCGACGAGGGACTCAGCAATGCCTATACCCAGTTGCGCGAACTGCTCGGCACCTTCCGCCTCAGCATCGGCGATGCCAACCTGGGTGAAGCCATCGCGGTCATGCTCGAGCAGCTCAAACCCCAGACGCACGCCGACATCAGGCTCCAGTACGGACTGACGGACACCGACCTTGAAGCGGGGCAGCACATCCACATCCTGCAGCTGATCCGTGAGGCAGTGCTCAATGCCATCAAGCATGCCAGCGCACGGCACATTGACGTTAGCTGTGAGACCCTGGCTGATGGTAACATCCAGGTTCAGATTGCAGACGATGGTGTTGGAATAAGGGGCGCAAGCTCGGCGGTGAATCACTACGGTCTCAGCATCATGAATGAACGCGCCAGCAAATTGCGCGGCCAGTTGACCATCAGTGAACCGCCCTCCGGGGGCACCCGCATACACCTGACCTTTCCCACCAGCCTAACAAGAGACGCCTGATGGACGAGATGAAATACAGTGTTCTGGTCGTGGATGACCACCCCCTGATGCGCAAGGGAATTGTGCAACTGCTGGAGTTGGAAGATAACATCGACGTGGTTGGCGAGGCTTCCAACGGCACCGACGCCGTGGCCATGGCCAAGGAGTCCGAACCGGACCTCATCCTGCTCGACCTCAACATGAAGGGGTTGTCAGGTCTCGATACCCTCAAGGCGCTGCGGGCCGAAGAGGTGACTTCCCGCGTGGTGATCCTGACCGTCTCTGACGCCCGCCAGGATGTGGTTGCCCTGCTCAAGGCAGGCGCGGACGGCTATCTGCTCAAGGACACCGAGCCTGACATGCTGCTGGCCCAGCTGGCTGACGTGATGACCGGCAAGCAGATCCTGAGCGAGCCGCTACGTCCCTATCTCGAGAACATCTACGAGCTGGACCACCTGCAGCAGAAGCTGGAGAGCCTGACCCGACGCGAGATGCAGATCATGCGTGAAATCGCCAAGGGGTTGTCCAACAAGCAGGTCGCCTCCGTGCTCCATATCTCCGAGGGAACCGTCAAGGTCCACGTCAAGAGCCTGCTGAAAAAGCTCGAGGCCCAAAGCCGCGTCGAAGCAGCCGTCATGTACCTGGAACAGCGCAACTGAGGTCCCGGCCTCCTGCCAGCAAGGGGTCACCATCCGTGCCTCCTTGCTGGCCCCCTCTCCTTTTCCCCAAATGGCGCGGAACCCGGTGCTCTATTGAGTAGATGGATTATTATTTTCATGACATCGAACGGGAAGGAAACATCGACATGACCTTTGAGCAGATAGAGCTGGTCCAGAAAGCCTGGGGCAGGGTGAGCGCCCTGAACAACAGCTATGTCCAGGAGGTTTATGAAGAGCTGTTCAGATTGTCTCCCGAACTCAGGGCCCTCTTCCCCCCACATCAGGAGCTGCCCGTTGCCAAGGTGTCGGACACCCTGAACACCGTCATCACCAGCCTCTCCCAGCTGGATGCACTGGGTTTCATCATTCGCGATCTCGGCAGGCGTCACAAGCGATTCAACGTTCAACCCCACCAGTTTGCGCTGCTCAAACAGGCGCTGACCCAGGTACTGGCACGGCGTCTCGGCAGTGGTTTTACCCCGGCACTGGCACATGGTCGCAGATGTATGACGAGATAGCCGCCCTGATGCTGGACGGCATGACACAGCACACCGAATTGACCACCTGATCCCCTAGCCTTGGTCTCCAATCGCTGAATGGGTCTGTAACAGGCATTTTGCATGAATCAAATTTGCAATATGCGAAAATAGACTCATTCTGCACACGGGGTATGTTCGGCGCCCTAACACCTCACCTGAATCCCTTTCGCACTACCTTGCCTGCGTTCGTGATACAAAATCACAATAGATTGATTTTAAATGGATATTAAAAATAACCACGGGAAATGGCTCACCCCTTCGCCACGCCACCTCTCTCTGGCACGGTCACTGCATTGTCACATTCAGCAATGAGTGATTAGGAGGATGGAACATGAAACTTCAACAACTGGCACTGTTCCCCTTGCCGTCCCACATTCTGCCCGGTGGCAAGCTCCCCCTTCGCCTGTTCGAGCCGCGCCACCTGCAGATGCTCAAGGAGTCCTTCCTCGAGGATCGTGGCTTTGGCATCGTGATGGAAGAGACCACCAGCACGGGCACCTGCGGACGGATTCTCCCGGTCGGAACCCGCGTCAAGGTGACTGATTTTTATACCCTCAACGACGGTTTGCTCGGGGTCACCGTGCTCGGCCTTGAACGCTTCTGCATCCACGAGATGGAAACGGATGACGCAGGCCTCAGGCACGCCCAGGTCGAGCCACTGCCCAACTGGCCGAGTGCGGATTCTGATGTCAGCGACAACCAGCTGGTCAGCCGATTGAGAGAGGTCTTTGCACAATACCCGGAACTGGATGAACTCTACCCGGACAAGCAGTTCGACGATGCAGCCTGGCTCTGCCAACGCTGGCTCGAGATCCTGCCCATGCCGATCTATGAAAAACAGATGTTGATTGCCAAGCAGAACAGTGAAGCGGCGCGTCAGTTCTTGCGCCGACTGATCGCACAGTGAGTCAAAAAGTGAGTCAACGGTTGGTTTGCAAAACGCGAATTCTCGGCACTGCATTCTTATAATGAAAAAATGAGAATTGCATTTTGCAATCACGGTAGCGATAAATAACACACAATTCAGCTACAGGCCGCAAATAACAGGTTTTGAAAAGTTGGCACGACTTTTTCATATAAAACCATACAACCCGATTTATCCCGTGCTCTCTTCAGTATTTGCTGAAGAATTGGTCAACCACCAGGTTGACCATTTTTTTTACCAAAAATCGGCCGGCATCACCTGCAATGGCGGAGCAGGCAGCTTCGCAGCCTGGCAAGACTGATGGGTTTGGCCAGAAAATCGTTCATGCCCTGGGCAAGGCAGCGGGCCCTGTCCTCCATCATGGCATTGGCCGTCAACGCGACGATGGGCATCTCGCACCCCATGTCCCGCAGGCGCCTGGTCGCCTCCAGCCCATCCATCTGCGGCATCCGCATATCCATCAGGACAAGGTCCGGCTGCTGCTTCGCCACCTGTGCCAGGGCCTCCAGACCATTGCCTGCCAGCCTCACCCTGCACACCAGCTTCTGCAGCATCAGGGATACCACCAGCTGATTGACCGGACTGTCTTCCACCACCAGCACATCCAGCTCCAGTCTGGCGCACTCTTCACTGCCGGGGGCGGTGGCCGGAGCACAGGGAGAGGCCATCCCGGGCAGCTCGAACCAGAAGCAGCTTCCCAGCCCAGGCGTGCTCTGCACGCAAATGTCTCCCCCCATCAGCTGCACCAGCCGCCTGCAGATGGCCAGCCCGAGCCCCGAGCCGGAGAAGCGGCGGGTTGCCGAACTGTCGACCTGATAGAAGGGTTCGAACAGCAACGCCTGATCCTCGGTGGAGATGCCGATCCCCGTGTCGCTGACCATGACCCCCAGCTTTTCCTCCTCCCAGGTCAACGCCAGACGCACGCTGCCGACGGAGGTGAACTTCACGGCATTGCCAAGCAGGTTGCCTATCACCTGGGAGAGGCGGACGGCATCCCCTTGAAGGCGTTCAGGGAGCGTCTCATCCAGATGCCAGTGCATTGTGATGCCCTTGGCACTGGCCTGTGCCTGCAAGGGCTCCACCAGGGCACGGCACAGCTCGGCTGGCTGAAAGGGTTCACAGTGCAGCGTCAGGGTATGTGACTCTATTTTCGAGAAATCGAGCACATCGTCGATGATGGTCTGCAACAGATGCGCAGAGTGGGTGGCATGGCCGATGAGGGTCTGTTGCGGAGTGTCGAGCCGGCCGTGCTGCAGCAGATCCAGCATCCCCAGCACGGCGTTCATGGGAGAGCGGATCTCGTGGGTCATCATGGCGAGGAACTGGGATTTGGCACGGTTGGCCGTCTCGGCATCGTCCCGCGCCCGCGCCAGCTCCTGCTCGCGGCGGATCTGGCTGCCTATCTCCCGCGCCGTGCCCCGATAGCCGAGGAAGCGGCCACCGGCATCATGGCAAGGCTCCGCATTGATCTCCATCCAGCAAGGCCCGCCCGCCAGCATCACCTGGGCCCGCATTTCCCGCACCGGCAGATGGTGGGCGATCAGGTGCCGATAGTGGCTCCAGACCGGGTCCTGCTTGTCGTGGGCAAAATCATAGAGGCTTCTCCCCGTCTGGCGGGCCAGCACCTCCCCCTGATAGCCAGGGGCAGAGACATAGCTGAGCCTGTGCTGGGGGTCGGTCTCCCAGAACCAGTCGGAGGCCATGGCGGCAAAACTGCGAAAACGCTGTTCGCTGGCCTGCAGGGCCAGGGTCTTGAGGTCAACCTGTTCTTGCAGGCGAGCCCGATAGGCGATGTTGACCAGGGCCTGGGAGATGAGCGGGCGACAACGCTGCATCGCCGCCTTGCTCTTGAGATCGAAGGTGCCCGCCACGCCGTGCCGGCAGATGAGCACACCGGAAAACCCCGGTCCCTGCAAGCCTGTCATCATGACACTGGCCCAGCCCGGCGCCCCCGCCAGCGGCGCCAGCTCAGGCAGTTGGGCAGGATCATAGATGACCAGGGTCTCCCCCTCGATGGCCCTGGAGAAGAGCGGTGTCAGCGACCAGGTCCGGCCCACCTCGTCCGGCTGGGTGCTCAGATGGGTGCTGCCCCTCACGGCCTCCCAGGCAACCACGTCCGCCTGTTCGAATCCGATAAAGGGCTTGAGAGCAAGAATGAGACTCTCCAGTACCTGCTCCAGACTCTGGGCCTGTGCCAGGGTCGCCACCCCGCACAGCAGGGCTTGGGACTCCTCCCGATATCTGGCCTCCCGCTCCCGGCAACGCATCAGCTCCACCAGCGTGGTTTGTAGTTTGTCACCCAGGGTTTCGAGTTCGCTATTCCCTATCATCTTGAATCCAGCACAGTGTCAGCTCTCGAGGAAGATTACGCTCGACACCATGAGGTTGCCGTGTGCCAGCTCACCATGGGGTAATCGTCCCTGTTCACCGAAGGTAAAGGGCGTGATGAAGGGGATCTCACCCAGCCTCTGACTGAATTGACTGACGATGTCCCCCAGCCTGTCCCCCAGTGCCAGCCGACAACCGGCACAAAACACCACCAGGGCGCCAAAGGGGCGCATATTGCTCGCCATACCATATTCAGGCTCGATATTCACCGCATTCAGGCTGCGCTGCAACAACCCTTCCTGGCTGCTGTACATGAGCAGCAGCCGCTCTCCCAGTCGGGTCTCGGTAAAGAGGCGCAGCCCCTCCCGCGCCGTCACCGCCTCGGGATGGGAGAGCTTGTAGTAGGGCAGGTCATCGAGCATGCCGACCTGACGGGCCAGTGGCGAGAGCGTCGTCTCCCTGAGGATGGGGCCCACCGGCCAGGGCGTCGCACGCTCGGTCCAGCGACCATAGACCCGGGCCGCCGGCTCGTGATCGATGGTCAGCACCTCCCGCCCGTCTATCCCAGTAATGATGCCGCGACACTCGGTGGGTACATAGCCTGAGTGAAACTGGAACGCCAGTTGGCAGTCGGGGTAAAGCACCGCCAACACGCACCCTTGTGATCCCTCCCCTTCGTCCCAGCACAGCTGCCACTGCCCGGCCACGCCATCGTCTGCCGCCGACCCGCCGACGACGGGAACGGTCGCGCCAAACTCGGCGTCGATCCCAGCGAGCACAGCCTCCTCCAGCCCCGGGCTGGTGTGCAGCAACACGAGCTGCGGCAGCTCTCCCGGTCGGCCACCATCGGCGATGGCGCGGCGCAGCAATGCCCGCACATCCGGTTGATCCCCCATCTGGCCAGCCACGCCATAGGCCCCCTTGCCATCATAAAGGGCGGCGACCGACAGGCTCCAGCCATGCCGACCATGATGGCCATCCTGGGTCAGGATACCGCCGCAGGAGCTGCAACCGATCAGCCGGGTATCGGGAAAACGTGCCTTGAGCGCACGGCGCAGTTCCGCCGCCTCGTGTGCTTGGGTAAAATAGACCAGCAACAGCGATGGAACATGGGATGACTGGGCATGCAACCGCTCTGTAACTTGTTGGGCGGCCAGTGGGGTCGTCTCGGCAAGCGAGTGAGCCGTCAGAAAGTTCAACATCGTCTCCTAGGGGTACGGGATGCTGGCATCAAGCAAAAATCATACCCTTATCAAACAA
The DNA here is from genome assembly GCF_017939325.1 of Aeromonas sp. MaB10011B. Taxonomy (NCBI): domain Bacteria; kingdom Pseudomonadati; phylum Pseudomonadota; class Gammaproteobacteria; order Aeromonadales; family Aeromonadaceae; genus Aeromonas; species Aeromonas sp. MaB10011B. The sequence goes on from NZ_JAGKRK010000004.1 coordinate 46,148, forward strand.
TTACCTGGCCATGGAGACTAGAATGGTGCTCACTGGCCTCCCACGGGATCACTGCATGTGGCAGAAAAATATCAATGACTTCGACCGGGTTGTCGCCATCGGCGGCGGGCACGGTATGGGCCGGGTGCTCTCTTCCCTGTCGTTCTTGGGATCCCGGCTGACGGGCATCGTCACCACCACGGATGATGGCGGCTCCACCGGACGCCTGCGCAAAAGCCAGGAGTGCATCGCCTGGGGGGATCTGCGCAACTGCCTCAACCAGCTAGTGACCACCCCCAGCATCGGTAGCCAGCTGTTCGAGCACCGCTTTACCGGCCGCGGCGAGCTCGCGGGCCACAACCTCGGCAACCTGATGCTGCTGGCCCTCGACAACCTCTGCGTGCGCCCCCTGGATGCCATCCGGCTCATCAGCGACATGCTGGAAATTGAACCCAATCTGCTGCCCATGTCCGAGCATCCCACCGATCTGTGCGCCCACACCGTCTGTGGCGATCAGATCCTGGGGGAGGTCTCCATCGATCAGCTCACCACGCCGCCACGGGCCCTGAGCCTGAAACCGGTCGTGCCCGCCACGCGCGAAGCGGTCAAGGCGCTGAGCCAGGCCGACATGATCATCCTGGGGCCGGGCAGCTTCCTCACCTCCATCATGCCTCCTCTGCTGCTGCGCGAAATTGCGGAGGCGATCCGCAACAGCCGCGCCATCGTCGTGTTCATCAGCAATCTGGTGGACGAAGAGGGTCCGGCAGGCCAGTTGTCACTGTCCAGTCAACATCGTTGGCTGGAAGAGCGGATAGGCAGCGGCCGGATCGATGCCATTCTGGCTCCCGAGGGCCCCCAGGTACCCGAGCTGCAGCACTGCCTCGTTCGGGCCGAGCTGGGTGAAGCGGCCCTCCCCCACCGCCACGACCGCCTCAAGCTGCGGCTGGCACTCGACACAGTGATCCTGAGCAGGCTTGGCGAGCGCGACATGGCGGGCTGATGCCCTTCTGGATCAGTGAAACTGGGCCAGATGGGTGAAGACCTGGGGCAGGGAGTGCTCCAGCTCCGCCAGCAGTCTGCCGGCCTCTTGCTCATCTTCCCGGCGACAGGCGGACTCCAGATCCATCACCTGCTGATAGCTGGGTTTGGCGCCATAGCTGCCACAGGACGATTTCATGCTGTGGGCAAGACGCGCCAGGGCTGACCAGTCCCGCTGCTCAAAAAGCGGTCTTAATTGGGCCAACTGCTCGCCTACCTCTTCGACAAACACCGAGATGACGACCGGCATCATCTCGTGACCGATATCATCTGCCAGTTGTCGCAGCACTTTCTGATCCAGCCACTCCATCTTCTCTTCCCTATGATGGTATTCAAACAGACCACAATATAGCGGACCCACAGCCCCGCTGTCACCCGTCCTTCGGGCATGCCCGTATCGCTCCGGGTGCTCTTGCGACACCAGAATGTGAGCAGCTTCAAGTTATCGGTATGTCAGTCAGAATGGAGAGAGATAAAGGTTGTCACAAAATTAACATTAAAGTAACAATGCAACCCATGAGAATGATGCGGCTCAGCAACACCTCTCTCATCCCTTTTTGCCTGTATGGCTGCTGCGAAGAACCAGGGTAGACATCTACCCTGGTATTTTTTTATTTCTGGTTCAACAAGTTGGCTGCATTGCCATATTCCAGCTCACCCAGCCTGAACAGGCAGAACTCCCCGGGCACCATCTTCACCCAATTCTCGTTGCCGGTGAGCGGCCGGGTGGCGATCAGGGTCACCACATCGTTCGGCGTGGTTTCACTCTGAAAGTCGATGGCCACATCCTCATCCAGCAGACGGGCTTCGCCAAAGGGAGCCCTGCGCGTCAACCAGTAAAGGTTGTTGCTGCAATAGGTCATCACGAACTCTCCGTCCGACAGCAGCATGTTGAACACCCCGAGCCCGCGCAGCTCGTCGCACAGGGTCGCGAGGTAACGGAACATGGCGGGGAAATTTGCCGGCCGTTTGGGGTACTTGTGCTCCAGCCTGTCGAGCAGCCAGCAGAAGGCGTGCTCGCTGTCGGTGTCGCCGACCGGACGGTGGCGCCCGGTCGGCAGCTTCTTGTAACCGGTCAACTGGCCATTGTGGGCAAAGGTCCAGTAACGGCCCCACAGTTCGCGGGTAAAGGGGTGTGTGTTTTCCAGGGAGACACACCCCCGGTTCGCCTGCCGGATATGGCTGACCACGGCACGGCTCTTGATGGGCAGTGCCTGGACCAGCTTGGCGATGGGAGACTGGGCACTGGGTTCGGGATCCTTGAAGGTGCGAAAACCCCGCCCCTCATAGAAGGTGATCCCCCAGCCATCCTTGTGGGGACCGGTCTTGCCTCCCCGCAGCATCAGCCCGGTAAAGCTGAAGCAGATGTCGGTCGGCACATTGGCACTCATGCCGAGCAGTTCGCACATATACCATCCACTCCCTGAATGTCTTGACTCTGGTTTCGTCAATCAACCGTCACTGCTGGATGAGAGGGCCGGGATGGTCGCCCATCACCCCCTCTCAATCCCGGATCGTTGATTACTTGGCCATCTCTTTTTCAACCAGCTGGATCAGGATGTGGATCACCTTGATGTGCACTTCCTGGATGCGGTCGGCATAACCGAAGTGCGGCACACGGATCTCCACATCGGCCAGACCAGCCATCTTGCCGCCGTCCTTGCCGGTCAGGGCAATCACCTTCATCCCTTTGGCACGGGCCGCCTCGATGGCTTTGAGGATGTTGCCGGAGTTGCCGCTGGTGGAGATGCCGAGCACCACGTCACCACGGCGGCCGACGGCCTCCACATAGCGGGAGAAGACATAGTCATAGCCAAAGTCGTTGGAGACGCAGGAGAGGTGGCTGGGATCGGAGATGGCGATGCCGGCATAGCCTGGGCGGTTCTCGCGGTACCGACCGGTCAGCTCCTCGGCAAAGTGCATGGCATCGCAGTGGGAGCCGCCGTTGCCGCAGGAGAGTACCTTGCCTTCCTGCTTGAAGGAGTCGGCGAGCAGCCTGGCCGCCGCCTCGATGTTTTTCAGATTTTGCTCATCTGCCAGGAACGCCTGAAGCACGCTGGCAGCCTCGGTCAACTCGTTGCGGATCAGTTCTTGGTACATGGTTCTTGAAATCTCGTCGTCCAACATAGGGTGGCGGCATTGTCGCACAAGCCAGTCCAATCGTCGCCCCCCGCCCGCCAAGATGGGGCGGGCAGCGCGTTATGCCGATCACAGAGCCAAGGTAACAGGCTTGTAAACAGCTTGATAAGTTTGTGCGTATGAATTACAACAGGGGCCACATCCAACAGGTCAGACCTCTGGATCAGTTAACGCCAATTTCCCAACCTCGGCAATTCATGCAAGGAGCAAACAATGACGACGACCCTCACTCTGCTCGGGGTGATCCTGGTGATCGGCGCCATGGCCTATCGCCGTGCGTCCCTGTTCACCGCCACGCTTGCCACGGCCGCCGCCCTGGTCGCCGGCACCTTCTATGGCCATGTGCCCCTGCTGGTGTGGGCGCTGTTCGCGGTGATAGCCCTGCCCCTCAATCTGGTGGAGTTTCGCCGCAACCAGCTGACCAAGCCGCTGTTCAAGATCTACAAGTCCATCATGCCGGAGATGTCCCGAACCGAGAAGGAAGCCATCGAAGCGGGGACGACCTGGTGGGAAGCGGATCTGTTTGCCGGCAACCCGGACTGGAAGAAGCTGCACGCCATTCCGGTCAGCACGCTGTCTGCCGAAGAGCAGGCCTTCATGGACGGCCCGGTTGAAGAAGTGTGCCGTATGGTCAACGACTGGGAAGTGACCCACGAACGTGCCGATCTCTCTCCCGAGGTGTGGCAATACCTGAAGGACAACAAGTTCTTCGCCATGATCATCAAGAAGAAATACGGTGGGCTGGAGTTCTCCGCCTACGCCCAGTCCTGCGTGCTGCAAAAGCTGTGCGGCGCCAGCGCCGTGCTCGCCTCTACCGTCGGCGTGCCCAACTCCTTAGGGCCGGGTGAGTTGCTGCAACACTACGGTACTGAGGAGCAGAAGGATTACTACCTGCCCCGTCTGGCCGTCGGCAAGGAGATCCCCTGTTTCGCCCTGACCAGCCCGGAAGCAGGTTCTGATGCGGGCTCGATTCCCGACTTCGGCATCGTCTGCAAAGGCGAGTGGGAAGGGGAAGAGGTGCTCGGCATGCGCCTGACCTGGAACAAGCGCTACATTACCCTGGCTCCCATCGCCACCGTACTCGGCCTCGCCTTCAAGCTGCGTGACCCTGACCACCTGCTGGGTGAGGAAGAAGAGCTCGGCATCACCTGCGCCCTCATTCCGACCCACATCAAGGGAGTCGACATCGGTCGCCGCCACTTCCCGCTCAACGTGCCGTTCCAGAACGGCCCGACCCGCGGCAAGGACGTGTTTGTACCGCTCGACTTCATCATCGGCGGTCCGGCCATGGCCGGTCAGGGCTGGCGCATGCTGGTGGAGTGCCTCTCCGTCGGTCGCGGCATCACCCTGCCCTCCAACAGCACGGGCGGCGTCAAGATGCTGGCCCTGGCCACCGGTGCCTACAGCCGCATCCGTCGCCAGTTCAAGCTGCCGATTGGCAAGATGGAAGGGATTGAAGAGCCGCTGGCACGCCTGGGTGGCAACGCCTACATCATGGGCGCCGCCGCCAAACTGACGGTCACCGGCATCGATCTCGGTGAAAAACCCTCGGTCATCTCCGCCATCGTCAAGTACCACCTCACCGACCGCGCCCAGAAGTGCATCATCGATGCCATGGACATCCATGGCGGCAAGGCCATCTGCATGGGGCCGAACAACTATCTGGCCCGTGGCTATCAGGGGGCGCCCATCGCCGTGACCGTCGAAGGAGCCAATATCCTGACCCGCAGCATGATCATTTACGGTCAGGGAGCCATCCGTTGCCACCCCTACGTGTTGCCGGAGATGCTGGCAGCCAGCCACCCCGACAAAGAGCAGGCGCTGAAAGATTTCGACAAGGCGATGTTCAGCCACGTGGGCTTTGCCATCAGCAACCTGGTGCGCAGCTTCTGGCTGGGGCTGACCGGTGCCCGCTTCACCGCCGCGCCCTACAAGGATCAGACCAAGGGCTACTATCAGCAACTATCCCGCCTCTCCGCCAACCTGGCCTTCCTGTCAGACATGGCGATGGGCACCCTGGGTGGCGAGCTCAAGCGCAAAGAGCGGGTCTCTGCCCGCCTCGGCGATGTGCTGAGCCAGCTCTATCTGGCCTCCAGCGCCCTCAAGCGCTATCAGGATGAAGGACGCCAGCAGGCCGACCTGCCGCTGCTGCACTGGGCACTGCAAGACGCCCTGTTCAAGGCTCAGGAAGCGATCGACGAGTTGCTGCGCAACTTCCCGAACCGCTGGATTGGTCTGGCCCTGCGCGCCATCGTGCTGCCCCTTGGTCGCGACCTGAAGCGTCCCTCCGACAAGCTCGACAGCCAGGTGGCCCGCCTGCTCCAGGTGCCAAGTGCCACTCGCAGCCGTCTGGCCGAGGGCCAATATCTGACGCGCGAGGAGGGCAACCCCTTCGGGCTGCTGGAACAGGCGCTGGACGATGTGCTGACCGCAGAGCCACTGTTTGACAAGGTGTGCAAAGCCGAAGGGAGCAAACGCCCCTTCACCCAGCTCGACAAGGTGGCAGAGGCGGGCCTGAGCCTCGGTGTCATCAATCAGGCCGAAGCGGACCTGCTGCGGCGCGCCGAGGAGAGTCGCCTTCGCACCATCAACGTCGATGACTTCGATCCCGTCGACCTGGTGGCCAACAAGGCACTGTTTGAAGCCTCCGCATATCACAGGGCAGCTTGATGCCTCTGATGCCAGAACGCCTCCCTTGTGGAGGCGTTTTTCATGAAAGGGCTGGTGGATGGCATCCGATACGAAGAAAGAGAAACCGACTGGATCATATTTTGGATATCAATCCGTTTCCTATATTGAATGAAGCGGTTAAGGTAAGCACAGGATCACACACAGGATTGCATAATGGATGATCAAATCCTGATTATTGATGATGAAGATCTTCCCCAATCAGCACCGCGTCCCGCCGGCTGGAAGGTGATGATAGTGGACGATGAACCCGAAGTGCATCGCATCACCAAAATCACCCTGAACAAGTTTGAATTCGACGGCAAGCCGATCGATTTTCTGCACGCCTACTCTGCGGCTGAAGCCAAAGCCTTGCTCGCCCTCACCCCGGATGTCGCCCTGCTGCTGCTCGACGTCGTCATGGAGGTCGATCATGCCGGTCTCGAGGTGGTCAAGTTCGTGCGTGACGAGCTGCAAAACAAGATGGTACGCATCGTGCTGCGAACCGGTCAGCCCGGCCAGGCCCCGGAAGATGACGTGGTGACCAACTACGACATCAACGACTACAAGGACAAGACCGAACTTACCTCCCAGAAACTGCGCACCCTGTTGCGCGCCAGCCTGCGTTCTTACCGGGACATCCGAACCCTTGAGAGCAATCGACAGGGGCTGGAGAAGGTCATCGAGGCGTCCAAGGGGATCTTCGAGCAGCGTGCCCTGCGCCAGTTCGTCGAAGGAGCCCAGACCCAGCTCAGCGCCCTGCTCAATCTGGAAGAGTCCCAGATTTACGATGTGAAACATCTGGCGTATGAGGTGCGGGATCAGGTGCTCGAGCCTCTGCTCAGCGATGGTCCCATGCTGCGCCTCGTCGATGCGCCGGAAATCCTGCGTTGTGCCATGGCCAAGGGAGCCAATGTCTACGATGGCAACCAGATGGTGCTCTATTGCCAGAATGCCCGTCATCACCTGCTGTTCCACATCGAGACCACTCGCCCGCTCAGCCAGATGGATACCGGGCTGCTGAGCCTGTTCACCGAAAACATCATAGTGGCGCTGGAGAATATCCGGCTCAACGAGGTGATCGGTGACAACCAGCGAGAGATCATCTATCGCATCGGCGAACTGGTGGAGAGCCGCTCGAAGGAGTCCGGCTTGCACGTCAAGCGGGTGGCCCTCTACACCGAACTGTTCTGCAAGCTGCTCGGCATGAATGAGGACAGGTGCGAGCTCATCAAGCAGGCCTCTCCCCTGCATGACATCGGCAAGGTGGGGATCCCGGACGCCATCTTGCACAAACCGGGCAAACTCACTCCCGAGGAGTGGGAGATCATGAAAACCCACGCCCAGCTTGGGCAGGACATGCTCTCCGGCAGTGATCTGGCCCTGTTTCAGATAGGCGCCACCATCGCGGGCAACCATCACGAGAAGTGGAATGGCAGCGGCTATCCCCGCGGATTGAAGGGAGAGGACATTCCGCTGGAAGGACGCATCGTCGCCCTGGCGGATGTGTTCGATGCCCTGGGCTCGGATCGTTGCTACAAGCAGGCCTGGCCGCTGGATCAGGTGCTGGCGCTGATCAAGGAGGAGAAAGGAGAGCACTTCGACCCCCTCCTGGTGGACCTGATGCTGGCCAATCTGGAGAAGTTCCTCGATATTCGCGAGCAATACAAAGACATCTATATCGGCGCTCACTGATATCGGATTCACCCCATCCACTTGCCACCATGAAGAAGCCGCCCATTGGGCGGCTTCTTTGCAATGTGCGCGGAATTATTGCTCCGGCAGATTGAGATCCAGTTTGGGGGTTGCTGGCGTCTCTTCAAGTTGCGCCTTCTGCGCCGCCATCGCCTTGTGCAGAGTGCGGCGCTTTTGCAGCAGAATGAAACCACCCGCCCCCAGCAAGAGCAGCAACACGCCACCTCCCCCCAGCGCCCAGGGCAGCCAGACCGGACTCTCCCGCTCCTCGAACCGGTCGGGGGTGGCGGCGGATGCGGGCATGGCCGCAGAGGGGGCGGGAGGAGGGGGAGGCGGTGCTATGGTGAACGACTTGGCCGGCAATTGCAGTTGCACCTCGCGACCGAGCCGGGTTGTTCCAAAGAGGGTGGCCTCCACCTTGTACTGCCCTGCCGCCTTGAGGGCGGAGAGATCCACGCCAAAACGCGGCGCTGTCGCCACCTCGTTGAACGTCATGCTACTGCCGCCGCCGTCGACGGCCTTGCCCTGGATGACCACGGAGACGGGATCCAGTTCATCCACATCGATGACCAGAGAGAGCTTGGCTCCCCCCTCCCCGGAGGGGGGATTCAGGGAATAGCTGACCGGCCAGGGGTAGAGCAGCACCTGCTGTGACTGGGCTCGTGAGAAGACCTCATTGCCGGTGCTGAAGAGGGCTCGGTATTTTCCCGCAGGGACGTCCAGTACCGCCTCGGCGGTCAAGATACCGTCCCCCGGCACTTCGTCCACCCCCTTGCCATCATCCATGTAGCGTCCCAGGGTCTCCTCGAACACGGGATCGCCGCTCTGGCTGGCATCGTTGAACTGCTGAAGCTTGACGGTCATGCCCAGATCGGTGAGGTAGTAACCCGCCCCAGGCGCCGCGCCATCGATCAGCAGACGGGATTGCAGTTTGACCCGCTCACCCTGATAGAGGCGGGCCGGTAGCGGCTCGCTCTCGACCTGGATGTCGGTGAGCAGGCGCACCCGATTGTCGGGGTCCACCTCTCCGATCGCCTGCCAGGGGCCGGGCATGGGGTCGCGGATGGTGATGAGATCCTGATCCTTGAGGGGCAACCAGCCCACGTCGGGCGGCTTGACCTTGCCCACATAGAGCTTGCTGCCATCGGGTCGCACCAGGATCACCGAGGGTGTCCCCGGCTTGCGCTTGATGATGAAGGTGATCTCCTTCACGCCGTAATCGATGCGAAAGCGGTTGTCGAGCAGAGGAATGTCGGAAGGCGCAAACACCTCGTTGGCCACGGCCGGGAGGGAGGCCAGCAGCAGCAGCCCCCAAAGCGATCTCATTGCCGCCACAGGCAGGCACCTCCTTTTTTCTGTACCAGATCCAGCCTCGCTTCATGGACAGCCGCCACCTCGTCGCTCGCGCGCAACACCCTGAGCGGCGGGCGATTGCTCTCCAGACGACGAATGCCGGTATCCTGGCTGGTCTCGCTCTCGCTGGTTTCGCTCGCCAGATTGAGTTTGGTCTGGCCACCCGTCATCAGGAGGTAGACGTCCGCCAGGATCTCCGCATCGAGCAAGGCGCCGTGCAGGGTACGGTGAGAGTTGTCGATGCCGTATCGATCGCACAACACGTCCAGGTTGTTGCGCTTGCCCGGGAAGAGATCCCGCGCCATCGCCAGGGTATCCGTGATGCCGCAGATATCCGCCGTCTTGAAGTTCAGACCGAGCTTGCTGAACTCATAGTCCATGAAGCTCACGTCAAAGGGGGCGTTGTGGGCGATGAGCTCGGCGCCGCGAATGAACTCGATGAAATCGTCCGCTATCTGGCTAAAAGAGGGCTTGTCCGCCAGGAAGGCATCCGTGATGCCGTGCACGGCGATGGCCTCGGGGTCCACCAGCCGATCCGGCTTGATGTAGACGTGGAAATGGTTGCCGGTGAGTTTGCGGTTGATCACCTCCACACAGCCGATCTCGATGATGCGGTGCCCAAGATAGACAGGGCCGCCCGCGGTGTTCATGCCGGTGGTTTCGGTATCCAGAATGATCTGGCGATTCAGTTGGGGTGTGCTCATGATCAAATCCATGTCAAACTTCGGTTTTACTCGCTAGTTTACCCCAAGCCTCTCGCTAAAACAGATTGATTGCTCATGTTGAAACAGATTGATTTATTCACGGATGGCTCCTGCTTAGGCAACCCGGGCCCCGGCGGCTATGGTGCCGTCATGGTCTATGGCAAGCATCGCAAGGAGATCTCCGCCGGTTTTCGATTGACCACCAATAACCGGATGGAGCTGATGGCTGCCATCATGGGGCTGCGGACCCTGAACGAACCCTGCCAGGTGCGGCTCACCACCGACAGCCAGTATGTGCGCCAGGGGATCACCCAATGGATCATCGGCTGGAAGAAGAAGGGCTGGATGACCGCCAACCGTCAGCCGGTCAAGAACGTCGATCTCTGGCAGGCCCTTGATGCGGAAGTGGCCCGTCACCAGATCGAATGGCTCTGGGTGAAAGGACACTCGGGCCACCCGGAAAACGAACGCTGTGACGAGCTGGCCCGTGAGGCCGCCAGCGACAAGCAGCTTGCCGAAGACAGCGGCTACCAGCCCTGATGCCCGCTAGCCGCCCTGGCGCGCCATTCCTGGCGCGGCCATCGACTCCGGCAGCCGCCAACGGCGACGCACCGGTGTGACGGGGAAACGCCGCTTGCGGGCGGCAATCACGTAAACAGACGCCAGGGAGCGGCAATAGTCCCGCCCCAGACTCTCCCGCCACCAGCCGATCTTGCTCTGCCTGCCCATGAAGGAGAAACCGAACCGCTCGTCGAACATCACCTCGCAGCCGAGCAGTTGCAGCCAGTCGGTCACCCGTGCGGGCGTGAACATGCGGGCAGACCAGGGCAGATGCCGCCGCATGAAGGGCAGATAGTGACCCAGCCCCACCAGGCTGAGCGGGTTGTAACCGCTGACAATGAGCCAGCCATCGTCGGTCAGCACCCGTTCTGCCTCCCGCAGCACCTGATGAGGATCCGGCGAGAAATCGAGGCAGTGAGCCAGCAGGCAGGCATCCACGCTCCCCGATCGCACCGGCAAGGCGAGCGGATCCCCCTGGATGTCCAGCAGCCGTCCGCCGGGGGCGACACCGATTTGATGACGAATGGTGGAACAGCCGCAGGAGAGTTCGGCGCTCAGGGCACCTATCTTGAGCAAGTGATAGCCAAAGAGGTGGGGGCACCAGTTGTCGAGGCGCTCCTGAAGCTCGGCGGCCACCCAGTCCCCCATGGGCAGTGCGGACCAACTGGTCGGAAGCGCGATCTGTTGTTCGGTACGTGCCAGTTGCATAATGGGACCAACTCGGGGGCGAATGCCATCCAGTTATATAAGATCCCTTCCTTAAAGAGAACACAAGAGACCTCGACCCATGTATACCGTCATCACAGTTCCCGCCTTCAGCGACAACTACATCTGGTTGATCCGTCATGAAAATCACTGCCTGGTCGTCGATCCGGGCGAGGCCGCTCCCGTGCTGGAACGGCTGGCTGCGCTGGATCTGGTGCTGGATGCCATCCTCCTGACCCATCACCACCGCGACCACGTCGGGGGCGTATCCGAGTTGCTGCAACACTTCCCCCACGCTCGTCTCTATGGCCCCAAGCATGACCCCATGCCGGACCATCACGGCCAATGGCTCGACGACGGGGATCAGATCAACTGGCATGGCCTGAGTCTGGATGTCCTCCATGTGCCCGGTCATACCCTGGGGCACATCGCCTATTACGGCCAGGGCATGCTGTTTTGTGGCGATACCCTCTTCAGCGCCGGTTGCGGCCGTCTGTTCGAAGGTACCCCGGCACAGATGCACACTTCCCTGCAACGGCTCGCGGCATTGCCCGATGAGACCCTCCTTTATTGTGCCCATGAATACACGCTCTCCAACCTGCGTTTCGCCCATGCGGTCGAGCCCGACAACCTGGCGATCCAGCGGCAGATCGGCGTGATCAGCAAACTGCGTCAGCAGGGCCTCCCGAGTCTGCCCTCCCGGCTGGGAGATGAGCGGAATTTCAATGTTTTTCTGCGCTGCGAGCAGGACTCGGTAAAATTTTCTGCTGAGAAATACGCCCTTAAATGCTTGGAAAATCCAGAGGATACCTTCGCTGTTCTGCGGGCCTGGAAGGACGTTTTTTGAACAAACCTTGATCAGGGGGGCATTGCCCCTTATGATGCGAGCTGTTTTTCCACAGATGACCTGAGCGAGATGAAGCTACGAACGGCCTTATTGGCAGCGCTGTTTCTCAGCGGCTGTCAAAACCTGAGCCATCAGGATGACCGGGCGGTAACGGCAATCGAGCCGATCAAATCCCCCCAAGTCAGCAAGAAAACGTACAAAAAACACTCTTCGCGGATGCTGTTCGGCGACGAACAGATAGAAGAGCTGGATGACACTGATAACCTGTGGGTGCGTATCAGCGATGATATGCAGCTGGACTCGCACGATAATGCCCGGGTTCGCCAACAGCGTGATTGGTTGTTGCGCAATGATAAGCATATGGCGACCATTGCCAGCCGGGCTGAGCCCTACCTGTATCTGATGGTAGAGGAAATCGAACGGCGTGAGCTGCCAATGGAGCTTATTACCATCCCCATGATCGAGAGCATGTTCGATCCCAATGCCCGCTCCCGCAGCAATGCGGTCGGTCTTTGGCAGTTCGTTCCTGCAACCGGCAAGAATTTCGGCCTGCGCCACGACAACTGGTACGACGGTCGACGCGATGTCCTGGCATCCACCAATGCCGCACTGGATTACCTGGAGTACCTGAACCGGTTCTTCGACGGCGACTGGCTGCAGACCCTGGCCGCTTACAATGCCGGTGAAGGTCGGGTGCGCAACGCCATCACCCGCAACGAACGGGCTGGTCGTCCGACCGACTACTGGTCGCTGGACCTGCCCCGCGAAACCCGGATGTATGTGCCCAAGATCCTGGCCATGGCAGACATGATCCGCAATGCGGACAAATACAATGTCACCCTGCCGGTGCTGGCCAATAAGCCACAATTGAGAACCATCAATACCGGTGGCCAGATTGACTTGAACGTGGCCGCCCAGCTGGCTGGCGTTTCCGCCTCCCAGCTCAAGGCGCTCAATCCTGCGCTCAAGCGTGGCATGACCTCGCCGCAGGGCCCTTACAACCTGCTGGTCCCCGTCGAGTACGCCGACACCCTGGAGCTGGCCCTGGCCGATCTGCCCCAGCGTGAACGTACCCGTGGTGTGCGCTCCTATCAGGTCACCAGTGGTGATACGCTGTCACGGATCGCCCAGAATCACGGGGTGACCGTGCAACAGCTCAAGCTGGCCAACAACATGCGCGGCAACAACCTGCGCCGTGGCCAGAGCCTGATCATCCCCAATGGTGGGCGCGCAACCCAGGTTGCCCAGAGCAAGCCGCAGCAGCTCACCAGCCGCAGTGGTGGCAAGGTGAACTATCAGGTGCGCTCCGGTGACAACCTGTGGAGCATCAGCCAGGCACACGGGGTCACCCACGCCGACCTGGCCAAGTGGAACGGCCTGAACGCCAAGTCGGCCCTCAAGCCTGGCATGAAGCTGGTGGTCTGGCCCAAGCAGGGCAAGAGCAGCAACAAGTCCATGGTCTATCAGGTGCGCCGCGGTGATTCCCTCTCCTCCATCGCAGCCCGCTTCCAGGTCGCCGTCAACGATGTGATGCGCTGGAACCAGCTCGGCAAGAGTGACTATCTCAAGCCGGGTCAGGAGTTGACTCTGTTCGTGAAGAACAACAGCTGATCGCTCGTCGCAATCCAAAAAATACCCCGCTTGATGCGGGGTATTTTTTTGTCTGCATGAACCAGCGGCGACGCCGCTCTCCCCTGAGGGATGACTCAGGGAGTGATGGCCTGGGCCGCAAAGCGCGCCAGAATGGGGTTGTGGTCAGAGGCATCGGTAGCCGGTGAACTCACCTCCACCAGATCCAGATTGCGATAGTAGAGGTGATCCAGCGGGCGGCCAAAAGCGGTGCGACGCAGATCAGGCACAGGTATGGCCTCCTGCAGGCCAAGCTCGCCCACCAGCTTGTTCAACCAGAACGCGCGCTTGTCGCTCCAGGTGTTGAAATCGCCGCCCAGGATGACCGGCCCCTGGTGGCGATGGATCAATGCAGTCAGATCGTTGAGCTGCTCGCGGAAGGTCGCCATGCCCAGTTCGAAATTGACCGCGTGGAGATTCACCACCAGCACGCCGTCAGGATCCCCTTGCAAGGGATAGAGACTGACCAGACCTGACTTGGGGATGCGCAGCAGGGGTTCGGGGGAACGGACGCCACAGACAAACGCCTGCGGCGTTTTCGCCACTGTCATCACGCCAAAGGAGACACCTCCCTGGGTGAAGGCCTGCAACTGCTGCCACTGGAAATCCCCTCTCTTCAGCCAGTCCAGCATCTCGGGCCGGGTCGCCGACTCTTGCAGCAGCACCAGATCCTGGGACTTGGCATACTCATCCAGCCCTTCCCGCCAGTTCTTGCGTTGTCCCTTGTAGAGGTTCCAGACGGTGATGCCAAACTCCCTCGGCAAGGCCGTGGAGGCGAGCGCCACCAGAGGCGGTCTGTCACAGCTTGCGCCAGGTATGATGCCTGCCGCAGTCACCAGATGATCTTGATCCGGTACCTCGAAGCAACCGACCAGCCCCAACGTCAGCAGGGACGTTCCCAGAATCCGATAACTATTTTTCATTGGCTAACAATCACCTGCCTCTGCAAGACGACATGGCCCTCACACAGGCCACGGTCGCCGACTAGTCTCATTATTCGTGTCCGGCCCGACTCATCCAGAAGGAATTCAACGATGGCGAGACAGCACCAGTACCGCGTGACATTTTACGATCAACAGGGAACCTGTCATCAAGTGGAGCTTTCCACCGTCTATCAAATCAGGCGGGATCCCCAATGTGATCTCTGTCTGTTCGACACCCGGCAGTGCGTGGGGTCGGAAGAGATGCTGGAGCGCATGATACGGCAAAAAACCGGGCTTGAGCAGGAAATATCCATCATCAATGCCCGGCTCATCTGAGCAGACTCAGACCGGGACGGGGCGGGATTTGCCCTGATCGTCGATGGCCACATAGGTGAAGACGCCCTCGGTCACGCAGTACCGCTGGGCTTCGTTCTCCCGCAATACCGGCTTGACCCAGACCTCCAGCTTGAGTCGCATGGAGCTGCGACCAATCTTGAGGCAGCGACCGTAACAGCACACCACGTCACCCACCTTGACCGGGCTGTGGAAGGTCATCCCCTCCACCGAGACGGTACAGATGCGCCCTTTTGCCAGCTCCTTGGCCATGATGCCCCCACCTATATCCATCTGGGACATGATCCACCCGCCGAAGATATCGCCATTGGGGTTGGTATCGGCTGGCATTGCCAGGGTTCTCAGCAACAGCTCCCCATCGGGGTGGCGCTTGGTCTCTTCCATCATTACCGCTCTCTTTATCATGGATGGCGGCATGATAGGGGGCGATCCCCCCCTTGGCAAACCTCAATTGTCCCGGAGCGCGCGCCGTATCTGGTTTGCACGCCAGATGACCGACTCCGGGGCCCGGATGGCGACGACCCGTTCAACCCTTCAAGGCCGCCCCGTCCGCAAACCAGTGGGCCGGATCCGGCCAGCGATAGACGAAACCAAGCTGCTGGCAGATGCGCTGACCTTCGATGGGAGTAAACTCCCCCGCCGGCTCAACGAACTGCGGCGGCACCAGCCCGAGCAGGCGGCTCGCGAAGGGGTAGAGCTGCTCCCGGCGCGGGTGAACGGGGGCACTCAGATTGTAGGCATCCCCATCCTGCCCCCGGGCCAGCATCAGCTCACAGGCGGCCACCACGTCGTCCAGATGCACCAGGTTCACAGCCTGGCCTCCCCCGGCCAGCGTCTTACCCGCCAGAAAACGGCCGGGGTGACGGTCAGGACCATAGAGTCCGGCCGGGCGCAAGATCATGGCGCAGTCAACATGCCCTTCCAGCACGGCAAGCTCGGCCGCCCGCATACGCGAGCCTCTGTCATGGGCTGGAGCGGGCGTATCCTCCTCCCCCTGTCCGGCCCCCCAGACCGAAGTCGCGCTGATAAACAGAACCCTCTGAACACCCGCCTCCCTCGCCTGCCGGCACAGGCTGGCCACGGACGCCGGGTAATCACCGGTCTTGCTGGGGGGCACGCAGATCACCAGGTCATGACAGCGAAAAGGCAGTGATCCCATGTCAGGGGTAAGCAACAGCGGCCAGGCGGCAATACCCTCCCTCCGCAGCCATTCAGCCTTTTCGGCCGTACTGACCGTCACCGCGACAGATTGCCCCTGCTCTTGCAATGCCCTGGCCAGGGGCAACCCCAGCCAGCCGGCGCCCACGATACCCGTCTGATACTCAAATTCGTTCGTCATACCCGGATCCTGACAAAAAAAAAACGGCCATCCAATGATGACCGTCGAAAGTAACGAAGGAAATAGCCGGATTAACCGGTTACCTCCCACAGCGGGAAAATCGGGAGCGCACGCTCCTAATTCGTGGGCCTATCCTAGTGGCAGCGCGGTCAAAAAGCTTTGAAGCGGATCACAGTTGAAAAGGATTTCTGAAAGCGCTTTCACTGTTTTGCAAAAAAGTCGACCCGCACGGGGCCAACTTCATGACTCAGGCCACAGATTCCCGCCGTACCAGTTCGGCTTCGAATTTGAGCGCCAATCCCTCTACCGGCTTGTGATCCAGCAGCCTCAGGGCCAGCTCAGCGGCACGCTCTCCCATCTCCTCGATGGGGTAACGTACCGTGGTGAGCTTGGGATAGATGTATCGGGCATAGGGGATGTCATCAAAACCGACCACAGAGACCTGCTGGGGGATCTTGTAACCCCGCTCCAGCAGACAGGAGATAGCCCCCGCCACCATGGCATCGTTGAAACCAAGCACAGCGCTGAACTCGACGCCGCGCGCCAGCAGCTCGCTCATGGCCACATAGCCACCTTTTTCATCGGCATAGGCACGGCCGATGAGGGCAGGATCCAGCTCGATACCTGCCCGTTGCAGGGCGAAGCGATAGCCGGCCATCCGCTGCTGACCATCCACAAACTCCTCGTCATCGGAGGTGACGAAGGCAATCTTGCGATGTCCCGCGTCCAGCAGATGCTGGCAAGCCGTGGTGATACCGGCCTGGTTGTCCAGCCAGACGCAGCGATCCTCGCAGCCTGGCACCTGACGGTTGATGAAGACGATGGGGGTCGTGCCCGACGCCAGCTCGCTGAGCTCTTCGTCAGGCAGCGCCTTGCTGTGCAGGATCAGGGCATCGCACTGGCGCTGCAGCAGCGCCTGGATGGCGTGCCGCTCACGGGCCGCGTCGTGGTTGCCGGACACCACGATGGTGAACTTGTTCGCCTTGTCTACCATGCTTTCGATGCCGCGCATCATCTGAGCGAAGAAGGGGCCGCCACACAGATCCCCCACCAGCACACCGATACAGTTGGAGCGTTTGCTCACCAGGGCCTGGGCGAAGCTGTTTGGACGAAAGCTGAGCTCCTTCATGGCCGCGAGGACAGCCTCGCGCTTCTCGGGCGCCACCTGCGCCGTGTTGTTGATCACTCGAGACACTGTCGAAATGGAGACATTCGCCAGCTGAGACACATCTTTGATCGTTGCCACTCTCGATTCCTTTGTTGGAAAAGCCTGTCAGTGATGATCGAGCATTGTATCGAACCTGACAGACCAAGACGCGGCGCCCGATCACCTGACAGGTTTCCTTTTGTAACAAAGCTTAAGGGATGATAACCATTCTGGGGCAAGAATGGGAGGCAGCCGCGACAACGACTGCCCCCGAACTCAATAAGCGTGATTCAGCTCGCGTTCCGACATGAAACGCAAAGGCTGCTGCAGCTTGTGTTGATAGATGAGATCGAAAGAGAGCACGTTCTGGACATAGTTGCGCGTCTCCCGATAGGGGATGCTCTCCACCCAGACATCCATTGGCTTGTTGTCGCTCTGCTCGCGCCAGCGCTTGACCCGGCCAGGACCCGCATTGTAGGCCGCCGCCGCCAGGATCCGGTTGCCGTCATACACATCCAGCAGGCGCTTGAGGTAGGCGCTGCCAAGACGAATGTTCATGGCCGGGTCGAACAGTTGCTGCTCGTTGCGATAGGGCACCCCAAGCTTGCCGGCCGTCTCTCTCGCGGTGGCAGGCATCAGCTGCATCAACCCCCTCGCCCCGACCGGTGACTGGGCCAGGGGATAGAGTGCGCTCTCCTGACGGGAGATCGCGTAGAGCAGACTGGTGTTCATGGTGCGCTCTTGTGCCATCTGGGAGAAGGTGCGCTTGAGGGGCAGTGGGAAGCGCAGGTCCAGCGCATCCCAGGCCTCGGCACGGATGCTGGAGAGGATCGCCAGCTCGTGCCAGCCCTGGTTGAGGGCGATGTGGCCAAACTCCAGGCGCTGGGCCACGCTGTTGCGATCCATGTTGTGGATCCACTCAGAGCGGGCCGCCGTGATCTCGTTCATCGCCAGCAGCTCACGCACCCGCAGCAGGAAGGGCCAGCGGCGGCTGGCACTTTGCCAGTCCGGCACCTTTTGCGCCACGCTCTGGTTCTTCATGCGATAGGGCACACCGGTGCGCTGGGCCGCCATGAAGCCATAGAAGCCGCGCAGACTCGCAGTCTCGAGATAGAGGTCCCGCGCCGGTTTCTGCCGCCCCTGTTTCTCCAGCGAGCGCGCCATCCAGTAACGCCAGCGATCCTCTTTTTGCAGCCCCATGGGCATCCGCTTGACCCAGCCTTCGAGGCCGCGCCAATCCTGCTCCCAGATGGCAAGACGGGCCCGCAGCTCCACCAGCTCCGGATCCTTGAGCCGCACCAGAGCCGTATCCAGCCAGGCGCGCTGGTCAGAAGAGCGGTCCAGCAACAGGCGGCGGGCGGCCGCCTTCTCCACCCGACTCACCTCAGCATGGTTCAGGCCGAAGCGACGGGTCATCTCCCCCAGCTGGCGCAGAACCGCGTCGGGCTCCTGGTTGGCGTAGCGAGCCAGCCCCAGTGAGAGCAGATGCCGCGACGGGGGCGCCGCCGTGAAGTTGGCCGGATTCATCGCCCGCACGGGTTGGTCATACAGGGCGATCATCTGATCGCCATACCCCTTCATGCCGCTGCCGAGCTGGGCCCCGAGGTGGCGAATGAGGTTGGGGTTCTGGGCCTCGAAAGCCAGGTTCATGCGCTCCCAGATCTTCTCCTGGGTGCGCAGACCCGCTTGCTGCCAGAGCTGGAACAGGGGATCGCAGGCATCAGGCCTGGACTGACCGCTCAACCAGAGCTTGCCTGCCTCCTGCAGGGCTTCACTTTTGTGCCCCGTGTAGTAGCGGGCCTGATAGTGCTGACAGAGCAGATCGGTGGAGCTTGGCTTGGCCGGATAGAAGCGCAGGAACTGGGACCACTGCTGGCTCTGGGCAAGATAGGTGAGATAGCTGCGCTCGAGCCGGTTGGACTGGGGGGTGTCCCCGTGCTGGCGGATGAAGCGGGTCACATCGTTGTAGTCTGCCGCCCCGGGACGGAACGCAAGCTGGTAGTAATCCAGATAGGGCAGCAGCGGATAGTGGATCAGGCGTGCCCGAAGCTGGCTGAATTTGACCTGATCATTGGCACGCACGGCCTCATGGGCCTGGCGATAGAGAGACTGCTCCATGGTCTGCGCAAAGGCGGGTGCCACTAGCCCTGGCACGCACAGCGCCGAAAAGATGATTCCCTGCACGGCTTTCACGAAAGGTATTCTCCCTTGAGAGGCATAACCACCGCCCGCTGGCGGTGGTGAGATACCTTCATTCTACCCGTTAAATATGGGCGCTACGCCACACTATTTTTATCGGTGCAGACGGGGCGATCACCGCGTACCTGGCGGCTGACATAGCGTTCAAGGTAGGGAACAGGGAGCGGCTTGGAGGCGAGGTATCCCTGGAAGAAATGGCAGCCCTGTGCCTGCAGAAACTCCAGTTGCTGGCGGGACTCCACCCCCTCCGCCGTCACGTTGAACCCCATGTGGCGGGCCATGGCGATCACGGCCTCGACGATGGCCATGTTGTCACCATCCTTCGGAATGTCCTGGATGAAAGAGCGGTCGATCTTGAGCTCGTCAGCCGGCAGCCGCTTGAGGTAGCTCAGGGAAGAGTACCCCGCCCCGAAGTCGTCGATGGCAAAGCTGATGCCCAGGGTCTTGAGTTCCGCCATCTTGCTGATGGTGTCTTCCGCATGACCCAGCACCACCGACTCGGTGATCTCCAGGTTGAGGCAGGCGGGATCCATGCCGGTGGCCGCCAGCACGTCGTGAATGCGATCGACAAAGTCGGGAGCATGGAACTGTTTGGCGCTCACGTTGACCGACAGCTGGGGGACGTGGATCCCGCTCTCCTCCCAGGAGACGTACTGGGTACAGGCTTCGTGCAATACCCAGTTGCCGATGTCGACAATGAGATCCGTCTCCTCGGCAATGGGGATGAACTCGGCAGGCGACACCAGGGCACGCCCGGGGGGTTGCCAGCGGATCAGTGCCTCGACACCGATGATCTCCCCCCCCGCCACCATGTGCTGGGGCTGGTAGTGGAGAGTCAGCTCCCCATTGTCGAGGGCACTGCGCAGCTCGTTGTGAATGTGCAGACGCCGGTCGGCCTGCAACTGCATAGAGGCATCGAAGAAGCGCCGGGTCTTGCGGCCCGCCGATTTCGCCTGATACATGGCGGTGTCAGCCTGCTTGAGCAGATCCCCCGCCTCCTGCTCCCGACCGGGGAAGAGGGTGATGCCGACACTGGCGCCGATGTGCAGCACCTGGCCTCTGAAATCATAGGGGGCGGCGATCTCCCCGATCAGCCGCTCCGCGATGAGGTCGGCCTGCATCTCCGCCTGGGGCGGGCTGATGGAGAGCGCTGGCAGCAACAACACGAACTCGTCGCCGCCGAGACGGGCCAAACAATCCCCCTGGCGCACCAGCCGCTTGAGACGGCTGGCCACCTCCTTGAGCAGCCAGTCGCCGGTGGCGTGACCCAGGGAATCATTGATGGTCTTGAAGTGGTCGAGATCGATGAACAGCAGGGCCCCGATGAGGTGACTGCGATTTGCATCGGTGAACGCCTGGGTCAGAGTTTCGTGCAGCTGACGGCGATTGGGCAGGCCGGTCAGCTCGTCATAGAAGGCGAGATCCTGGATGCGGCGCTCCGCCGCCTTGCGCTCGGAAATATCCTCGAAGAAGATGACATAGTGGCTGATCCCCCCCTTCTCATCCTGCACCGGCGTGACGATCTCCCACTGGGGATAGGCGTGACCGTCGGCGTGCAGGCGCAGGGTTTCCCCCTGCCAGCGATCCAGGGCGTTGAGCTCGTAACCCAGCCCTCCCAGCCCCGACCAGAGATCGTTGCCAAGATGCAGACCAATCACCCCCTGGTTGTCAAAGCCGGTGATCTGGCTGAAGGCGTAATTGACCCGCAGGATCTTGAACTCGGGATCCGTGATGATGATCCCTTCGTGAGTTTCAAAGGCCACCGCAGACAGCCGCATCAGGGCATCGCTCTGCAGGCGCTCCAGCTCGGCCACCATGCGCACCGAGAAGATGGTCAGGACGGAGTCCAGATCCGTTGTCCGGGTCTGGCTCGGGAACAGCAGGGCGAGATGGCCCAGGATCTGACCGTTGCGATCGAGCAGCGGCTGGGCGTAATAGTGCTGGCCCGGGGGCAGGTTGGAATACCCGGTCAGGGGTTCACTCACGGGGACCGCGCTGGAGGCCCCCTGGCGATAGAGCTGCTGGCAGGGCATGTCACAGAGGGCATACTCCTTGACGTCGATGCCGTGGCTCGCCAGCACCCTGAGCCTGTCGAGACCAACCCGCTCCGTCAGCCAGACGGCAGTGGCTCCCAGGATATGGGCCAGCTCGTTGACCAGGGTCTGGCAAAAATCGAGCCCCGTCTTGGCGGAGAGCGCCTGCGCCAGCTTGGCCAGCAAGGGGGCCTGCAACATGGGAAGCGGCGGTGTCACGCCTGCGGGGGAATCGGCGCGATCCATCTCGCGATGCATCATTTCGAGGGGGGCAAGCCAGCCACAACAGAGCCCCTGTGCAGGCACATACTGACCGTACCAGAGCGCATGGTGTACCTTGCCGTCCTCATCGCGCAGGTGACCGATGAACTGACCAGGCTGGCCGGAATCGTGGAGTCTTGCAAGAAAATCGGCGAAACCCGCTTCATCTTCCCGCTCAAGTTGGGTGGCCCAGGGGTGGGCTCCCTCCCCTGCCCAGGGTTCACAAGAGACATGATCAGACAGGCTCCATTGCCCATGCTGCCGATCATAAAACCACATCATCTGGGTGGCTTGCTGCTTCATCTACGACTCCAACCACTACAACCACGTTATCCACCCCGACTCCTGCAGAAAAGCATATCCGTTTGCGCGCATATCTCCACCGGCGCATGGCAATGATGTTGCGATGCGATGAGGCGATGTGGGTGGAGAAAATTCGAGACTATGCGGCAAAAACCAAACATCGGGTCGACACAAGGCGCTGCCGAGGGGGGACAGAAACGATCCTATTTGCTGATACTGCCTGCCTGTTTCACTGAGCTCAAGCGGTTTTTGGCATGAAACGGGAAAAGCTCACAATTTATGGACAGCGGGATTCCCAAGGGGATTTTTCGTGACACAGATCACATTTTGATTTGGCGACATGGGTAATCTGGAGGTGAAGACACAAGCAAGACGACCCGAAGGGGGCCATTATGAAAATCGAAATGACCAGTAAAATCATCGACATCACCCCAGCCATCCGCGAGCGCATTGAATCCCGTTTTGAAAAGCTCGAGCGTCTTCAGGTGCCTCTTATCACACCCCATGTGATCATCTCCAAAGAGCGTTTGATGTATATCGTCGAAGCCACTATCGGCATTCCCAACGGCAAACTGTTTGCGCAGGCAGAGCACGAGGATCTCTATGCTGCCATCACGGACCTGGGCCAGAAGCTGGAACGCCAGCTCAACCGTCACACGGAAAAACCCATCGCCCGTCGTGCCGCCGGCAAGGAAGTGCCCCAACCGGACGAAGCAGACGCCTGACAAGGTTCACCACTCATAAAGCAAAAGGCGGGTTATCCCGCCTTTTTGCATTCTACCGTGCCGTCATCCCAGCCAGCGCAGCCTGGCATCCACCCCTTGCGCAAGCTCCTCGAGCAGCGGCAGCATCATCAGCGGAGCCTCCTCCCTGGGGTCAGCGCCCATAGGGCGGGTCTGCCAGCGCTCGCGACCCAGTGCCGAGAGGTTGTCGTACACTGCGGGATCCAGCGCGGGCGTTCGGCTCACCAGTGGCGGAGAGCGCAGCGCCAGCCAGAGTCTCACATCCGTCATGCACCCGCCCTGTTGCAGACGCTCGTTGAGGCTGGTGGCATCGCTCTCTTCCACCCCGCCTTGCAGGGACGCCCGGGGCATCAGACCGAAACGGGAGCGCCAATCCATCTCACCCGACGCAGGCTTGGGCGGGGCATCAAACCAGGGCTGCTCTTCCACCGCATCGGTCAGCAGCGCCAGGTGCAGCCTGAAGTCGGCACGGTCCCCCGCACGGAGATCCTGGTTGAGCCGTTGGCCCAACTGGGCCTCATCCACGAGCAAGCGGTCACGAATCGCACTGGGCAGCATGAGATAAATCTTGGAAATGAAGGTTTCATTGCTTATCGGCCATCAACCCGATCCTTTAAGCATTAAAAATCCCGGCAGAGGGGTTCACAAGCGCGACAGATCTGTTAGTATGCGCCTCGCACTTGGGGAGGGGTTCCCGAGCGGCCAAAGGGATCAGACTGTAAATCTGACGGCTCTGCCTTCGAAGGTTCGAATCCTTCTCCCTCCACCATTCAAGTGCGCACAATCAGGTCATGCCCCGTGGAGGGGTTCCCGAGCGGCCAAAGGGATCAGACTGTAAATCTGACGGCTCTGCCTTCGAAGGTTCGAATCCTTCTCCCTCCACCATCTTTCAGAGAACCCGGCCTTGTGCCGGGTTTTCGCTTTTCTGCCTTCCACAAATCCCCTTCTTCTACAAAAAAACGGGAGGCCAGGCCTCCCGTCAATATATGCACGCTCTCACCCCGAACCTGCTGGCGACAGCTGTCATCAGCAGGTCGGGCAGAGGGGGATAAACGTCTCCCCAGGCATCTGTCTTGTCATCCGCGCCCCTTACAGGGTGAAGCGATAGAAGATATCCACCGCCTGGGCCACCCCGCTCATGGCCTGCAGATAGAGCCTTGGCATCAGCTCGTAGCGCAGCTTGAATTCGGCGATGGGGCTGAACACCCCGACCCCGTACTGGAACTGCAAGCCGGGCAGCAGGTAGGCCGACAGGGTCACCTGGGTGTCATCACCACTGCCTGCGGTATCGAGGGCCACGTCGCTCATGCCGAGGGACTCCCCGATGCTGGAGACCACGCCGCTCGCCTGGCTCACGGCCCCCGCCACCAGCAGGCCGTTGAAGCCGCCATCCTCGCCGCTGGTCTGCAATCCCTTGCCCCGCAACAGATAGGAGAGCTGTTCGGACTGCGCCATCTGCGGCTCGGAATAGACGGTGATCTTCGGCTTGGTGGCCGGCCCCGTCACCCGCACCCCGACGGTCACGTTGTCCTCGATGGTATCCGGATCCCGATAGGTCTCGATGTTGAGATAGGGCTGATCGATGGGGCCGGAGAAGAGGATCCGCCCCTCCTTGATGATGAGGTTCTGGCCATAGGCCTTGAAGCGCCCGTCCCTGAGCTCCAGTTGCCCGTTGCCCGAGAGCGGCTTGGAGGGATCCTGGCGAATGTTGAGGGCCCCTCCCACCTTGGTCTTGAGTCCCATGGCTTCGAGGCGGACGTCGTCCCCGAGCCGGATGGCGAGCCTGATCTCCATGGGCAGCGGTGCCGCCTTGGGGACCGGCGGCAGATCGTCGTAGATGACGGTGACATCATCGGAGACCGCTACCGCGCTGTCTGGCAGGCTCTTGACCAGGATGCGCGACCAGGGGATGTCCACCTGCCCGGTCACCCTGGTCTCCTCCCCGAGAGAGATGGCGATGTCAGGTGTCACCCTGACCCGACCCATGCCCGGGTACTGGGCTTCCAGCTCCTTGCCCTGAATGGTGAGGCTGCCGGTCACCGGCTGCTGGGCCCAGCTCAGCCAGCCCCCCAGCACCAGGGGGCCCTTGCCCACCATCATGGAGCCGTCGAGTTCGGCCCGGTTGCCTTCTATCTTGAGGCGGGTCACCAGCTTGGAGAGGGTCACCATGTCGGAGTGGGTCTGAACCTCCCCCTCCTTCAGGTTCAGCTCGCCATACAGCAGGGGGGCAGCCAGGGTACCGTCGAAGCGGGCATCCGCCGAGATGACCCCTTGCAGGGAGCGCACTTCGGGAATGAGGGGCGCAAAGGTCGCCAGCTTCAGATCGTCAAACCTGAGTTGACCGCCGAGGTTGCCGCGGCCGGCGGGATCCCGGATCAGCAGATCGGTGTCGATGTTGCCGATCTGCTCGGAAGCGAAATCGACCCGGATGGCGGCCTGCTGGCGCTCGAAATCGATCCCGAGCTCGAGACGCTGGTAGTCGGTCTTGAGTTCGTCGGCGACGAAGGTCCCAGGCGTGGTGCGCACGGTGGCGTGCAGGGTCGGCTGGTTGCCGCGCCAGCTGGCGCGCCCGTCGGCCGACAGCACCGCCTGCCAGCGGAAATTGTCCGGCAACCAGGGGCGCAGCCGCTTGAGATCAAATTCGTTCAGGGCAAATTCCAGATTGCCCTGGGACTGGGCTATCCGGCTCCCCTTGACGCAGAGACTGGCCTTCTGGGACGCGAGGCAGAGATCCCCCATGGTCAACTGCTGTTTCGGCAGATCCAGGTCCAGAGACCAGGGGGCGGCCAGCGCCCAGCGCTTGAGGGGGGTCTTGAGCTTCAGCTCGGCAAGGGCGCCACGCCAGTGGTCACCGCGCAGGCTGCCATTCAGGCTGAGGTCTGCCGCCAGGGGATCCCCCTTCATGGTCAAGGTGAGCCCGTGGCGCTCGAGATCGCCGCTCAGGTTCAGGGCGATTTGCGAGAGCTTGGTCTCCCCCTGCGCCAGGCTCGCCACCGTCACCGCCACCTCACCGGCGGGCTTCTCCCCGACCAGGGCGTTGGCCTTGATGACGGTCTCCTTGAGGACGGTGCCCGCGTAGGCGAGTCGGCCCGACACCAGATCGGCATTCACGCGCGGCGCCTGCTGGTTGCCGGTGACGCGCACCTGGCCCTTGATGTCCCCTCCCAGACCCGGGTAGATACCCCCAAGCTTGGGCGCATCCAGATCCGCATCCAGCTTCCAGG
The DNA here is from genome assembly GCF_017939325.1 of Aeromonas sp. MaB10011B. Lineage (NCBI taxonomy): Bacteria > Pseudomonadati > Pseudomonadota > Gammaproteobacteria > Aeromonadales > Aeromonadaceae > Aeromonas > Aeromonas sp. MaB10011B. Next base: position 71,991 of record NZ_JAGKRK010000004.1, read on the forward strand.
CCTGGGTCGTGAGCGAGCCTTTGGCCTGCAGCCGGTTGGGGCCGCTTTGCAGCGCCAGGGCCGGGATGGTCCACTCCATCTTGTCGTTGCCGCTGAGCCTGCCCTGCAAGGCCAGGGGATACTGGTTGAGCTTGCCATCCACCTTGAGCTCGGGCAGGGCCAGCTGCCAGTGGCCCGCCTCATCCAGATCGAAGCGGCTGGTGATCTTGCCCGCCAGTGCCCCCTTGATCTCGGGCACCAGCTCCGCCGGGTTGATCCCCTTGAATTCGGTCGTCCCCTGCCACTGGACCCCCTTGCTCCAGGCCAGCTTGCCGTCGAGCTTGAGCTCCCCCTTGAGGGCCCCCAGCAGCAGCTCGATACGGCTCAGCTGGTTGAGATCCCCCTTGCCCGAGAGCGCCACCTTGAAGGGGGGCACATCGGTCCCCTTGCCGGCGGTGTTGAGCGCAAACTGGTAACCGGAGAGCTTGCCCTTGGCGCTCAGGGTACCCTTGTCCAGCCGATAGCTGGGCTCATCCTTGGCAGGCTTGTGCAGGGGCCAGGAGAGGCTCTTCCAGTCCAGCGCCAGATCGAAGGGCAGATCCGGGTCGAGGGCCGCGAGGGATCCTTTGAGATTGGCGCCCACCGGCCCCTTGGCCTTGAGTGCCAGCCCAAGCTTGCCCACAGAACCGTCCAGGACGAGATTGACCTGCTCCCCCTTGAGCTCCCCGTCCAGCAGCCCTTGACGCGCCTTGGCATCCAGAGTCAGGGCGAGGGGGTAATCCTCGTGCAGGCGCACCTGACCACGCAAGGCCAGATCCGCCATGGCATGGCGCAAGGAGAGCTCCCGGATGTCGATGCGCTCCTCCTCGGCGGTGGCCGACAGCAAGAGGTTGTCGAGCCCCTCCACCAGCTCACCTTGCTGATAGCGAAACGCCGTGACCTGCAATCCTTCCAGCTGGATGGGGAAAGGCAGGCGCACGGCCGGCAGCACCATGGGCTCGGGCTTGCTTGCGGCCTGCGTCTTGTCACCGGGGGCAGCCTTGCCCTCGCCGGCCGCCAGGGTGGCGCTTTTCTCATCCGCCGGTTTGGCGCCCTTGTCACTGGCCGCCTCCACCGGGGACGGTGCCAGCACCACGTTCAGGCCATCGAGCACGGGGCCGCGCACGATGAGCCCGGCGCGATCCAGGGCGGCGCCAATGTCCAGATCCTTGAGGGTGATCGTCACACCGGGCACCGCCACATCGAGATCGGCAACCTTGAGGCTGTCGACCTGGATTTTGAGCGGCAACGGATGCCAGACGAAGGGCTCCGACGGCTCTTCCGGCACCGGCTCGGACTCCGCCACCCGGACCACGGGGCGAGTCACCGCCAGAGACTTGATCCAGAGCTTGCCCTGCAGGAGCTTGCCCAGATCCCAGTCCAGCACGGCCCGCTCCACGGTGACATCCACCAGCTCGTCCTGCCAGCCAACCCCTTCGAAGGTCCAGCCATACCCGAGTTGCCCCGCCACCAGCTCCCCCTTGAGGGAGGGCAGCGCGGCTCTGGCCTGTTGCCACAGCCACTTGTTGCCCTGATGGGTGAAGCCCAGCAGGCTGACGCCGATGAGCAGCAGGAAGAAGAGGCCCATGAGCCACAAGAAAATGCGTTTTACCCAGATCACGATGCAGACCCCTGCAAGGAAAGCAGCCGCAGCGGCCAGAAAAGAGAAAGAAGAGGATATGCGCCTGGTTGCCGGGTCATAGTTCCGGCCCCAGTGCGAAGTGCAGCCGCAGCGGCTTGTCCTCCTCGGAGATGCCCACCGCCAGATCGAGCCTGACCTGACCGATGGGGGTGACCCAGCGCACCCCGACCCCGGTGCCTATCTTCCAGGCCTCGCTGTAGTCGACGGTGGCGGTCCCGGCGTCCACGAACAGGGCGCCGAGCCACTTCTCGCTGAAGCGGTAGTTGTACTCCAGGCTGCCAACGCTGGCGTAGCGTCCGCCGGTCAGCTTGCCATCGTCCCCCCGTGGCGAAATGGTCTCGTAACCGTAGCCCCGGACCGTCTGATCGCCGCCGGTGAAGAAGCGCAGGGAGGGCGGGACCAGGGAGAAATCATCCCCGACGATGGCCCCCTGCTCGGCCCGCATCAGGAAACGGTGATCTTCGCCCAGGGTGCGCAGCCACTTGCTGCGCCCCCACACCCGCATGAAGCTGATGTCGGACCCCCAGTAGGGGCTCGAGAACTCCATCGTCAGTTGCTGGCGATCCCCCCAATCCGGCACCAGACCGCCGCGCACCCGCAGCCGTGACCAGGAGACGCCGGGGATCAGCAGCAGGCTGTTCCCCTCGTCCTGACCCTGGACGTAGCGCTCGTTCTCCAGGCGCACAAAGACGTCTCTGTCCCAGCTCTCCGGTCGGCGTGTCCAGCGGTGCACCCCGAAGGTGGCCAGATCGGAGCGGGTGTCGTTGTTGTCGGTGTATTGATAGCCCGCCTGCAGGGAGTAGTAATCCCGCAGCGGGTTGCCCACCGGGATCTGGTAGTCGAAGCTGAGCTCCGCTTCCGGCGCCGAGATCTTGGCGGTGCTGGAGAGGCGGTGACCATAGCGGTTCACCCAGGGTTTCTCCCAGGTGGCACTCAGGCGCGGCCCCACGTCCGTGGCATAACCGATACCGGTCTCAATCTCGTGATCGACCCGGTTGGAGAGGGTCACCTGCACCGGCACCCGGTTGCCCTCGGCCTGGCTGATCAGGGGTTTGATGTCCACCTGCTTGAACAGCTTGGTGGAGGAGACATCCTGGGACATCTCCGCCAGACGGATCGCCAGATAGGGGTCGCCGCTCTTGATGTTGATGAGCGGGCGGATCAGGTGCAGTGCCTCCGGCGTCGCGTCATAGCGGATCTCGCCGAAATGGTAGCGCGGGCCAGAGCGAAACAGGATGTAGATCTCCGCCTTGCCCTGTTCCGGGAAAACCTTGACCTGGCTCTTGCTGATCTTGGCGTCAAAATAGCCGCGGGCCAGCCCCAGACTGCCGAGATCCGCCTTGATGGATTCATATTTGCCGTGGTTGAGGGGATCTCCCTCCTTCAGGGGCAGCTTGTCCAGCAGCTCGCTGTACACCTCGTCGCTCCCCGCATCCCCTTCCAGCAGGATGTCGAGGCGCGAGATGATCACGGGTTCCCCCCGCTCAATCTCGATCACCACCTTGGCGGGCGTCTTCTTGTCGCGGTTCAGAGTGATCTTGGGCTGGTAGTAGCCATAGACCTGCAGCGCCTTCTGTACGCTCTCGGTGATCTTGGCGCGGGCGGGGCGGTACTGGCGTTCCTGGTAGACGGGCAGGGCGTTGAGGTAGGCCTCGACGTTGTCTTTCTGCTCTCCCCTGACCCCCTTGATCTGGTAGGTCAACTTGGCCGCCATGGCGGGCATCGCCATCAGCCAGAGAGCGAGGGCGAACAGCAAGAGACCGGGCCCGGGGCGACGGGATCGCCCGGATGAAGTGCTCCCGATGAGAAAAGTAGGATAGCATCCTGTCAAACGTCATTTTCCCCGAATAACATGATTTAAAGATTGTGTTATTTAGTACGATACCGAGACTCATCCCGGGCGAGTGCCGCTCATCCTAGCATAATCGCGACGGCGAAATCCCACGCTCGGGGCCCCTTTGCGTGCCGCTCTGCCACCCCCGGTGCGGGGATCGCTTCGGCCCTGCAAGGAGCCAGCCGGGTGTGAGGAGCCAAACTGCGCACAATCCGGGCAAGGGGCGAACAAAACGCCATCACCGACCCCGCCACGCCGGATCTCCCCTGGCGGCCTTGGGCTGGCAGCAGGGTCCGGCTCGTCGCGACAACCCTTGTCGGACACCCCGCATCCGGCGGGTTTCGTCAACCCGTCCCCCTCGACTTGCTCCGCGCCCTCTTCCCCATCCTGCCTGCTATTGAACAGGAAAATAAGTTTAAATCAATCACTTGAATAGATGGCACTAAAGCTTCGTTCAATTCAATCGATTTATCCCGCTGCCCCTGCGCTCCTGCCTGTCCCACACTGATCCCAATCATCGCAGGAGAGACCCCATGCACCTACGTAGCGAACAACTGGCTGACTACATCGCCGACCGACTCGAGTTCATCACCTTCCTGGCCTGCTGCAGCGCCCTGCTGGCCCTGCTGACCGGCATGAACGGCCAGCAGGCCCTCGCCTTCACCGCGCTCAATCTGCCCTTTGGCCTGGCCCTGCTGCTGGGCATGGCCCTGCTCGCTCCCCTGTCTGCCCACTGGCGCCTGCCCGGCATAGTTCTGCTGCTGGTGAGCGCAGCCCTGGCCACCCTGCAGATGGGGGGCAACTGGCTCAACCCCCTGGCCATCTGGAGCCTCTATGCCCTGCTGGGGCTGGAGATCCTCTGGCAATCCCGGGCCAGGGTCCCCCTGGCCGCCGGCCCCCGGAGCCGGGTCTCGCGCCCGAGGGGCTGACGTGGAGGCGCAATTGCAGTAATCTTGCGCCCCCTTTCCCCTCGCCGAGGAGCATTCCGATGAAAAAAGCCTGTGCCCAGCACATCCTGGTCAAGACCGAGAAACAGTGTCTGGAGATCAAGGAGAAGCTCGCCAAGGGCGCCGATTTCAACCAGATGGCCAAGCGTTTCTCCACCTGCCCTTCCGGCAAGCGTGGCGGCGATCTGGGAGAGTTCTCCAAGGGGGACATGGTCAAGTCCTTCGACGATGCCGTGTTCAAGGGGGAGCTGCTGACCGTGCTGGGGCCGGTGCGCACCAAGTTCGGCTTCCACCTCATCAAGGTGCTCTATCGCAACTGATCCAGGGCGACGAGGCCATCGGCTCTCTGAGCCGCACGCCTGAGATTGATGATCATTTACTAACGTTATCAGGCAATTAAGTTTATCCTTCTGGGCATAGTTCCATCCTGTCCCGTGGATCCCTCATATGCACAGCTCTTTGTGGTGGCCGCTGCTGACCTGGCTATTGCCCCTTTGCGGGGCCCTTGGCAGCCGCGCCCATCTCTGGCCCTGGTGGCTCGGCTTCATCCTCTGTCTCGCCAGCGCCCTCCTCAGCCTCGTGCTGCTGCTGCGCCTGCCCTGGCGTTATCGCCGCACCACCAACCTCTGGCCGGATATCTGGGGCATAACTCCCCTGCTGTTGCCCCTGCTGTTTCTCGTCCAGGCGCTGCGCTCCCCCCTCACCAACGACGTCAGCACGGATCCCTACCATCCGCCACGGCTCCAGTGGGCCGAGCAGCTCAGAAGCCAGGAGGATCTCCCGGTCTCCCCCCCGCCCCTGCAACTATTTCCAGGCAACCCCGGTCCTCTCTATACCCGGGCATCCCCGGTCGAAGTACTCGCGGAAGCCGAGGAACTGATGACGGAGCTGGGCTGGCAGGTTCGCCCGGGCAGCGAGGGTATCGATGCCGTCGTCACCACCGGCTGGTTCGGGTTTCAGGATGACGTGGCCCTGCGGGTCTTTGCCGGGCCCAAAGAGACCCGTATCGACATGCGCTCCGCCTCGCGCCTGGGGCGCAGCGATCTGGGGGTCAACCGGGCACGGATCATCGATTTCCTGAATCGGTTGAACGAGCGCCTGGGCGGGGCCTACAAGCCCAAGATGGAGAAGCTCAAAGAGGAACAAGATGCGCATTGAGGTCAAACCGGACCGGGCCTACGCCTGGTTCATCCGCCCCTTCTTCTGGCTGCAGAAACGCAACTACGGTCAGGTGCTGATCCCGGGCAAGTGCTGGGGGCGCTCCCCCAGGCTGTTCGCCGCGGTCGCCACCCTCTACGGCGTCATCAACCGCCAGCGCTCCCCCATCGACCCCGTGCTGCGCTCCCTGGTGACGGTGCGAGTCTCCCAGCTCAACTGGTGTCGTTTCTGTGTCGACATCAACGCCATGACCCTCGTCAAGCGGGCAGGCTCCAGCGACAAGGTGGAGGCGCTGGCCCGGTGGCGCGACAGCCCCTTGTTCGACGAGCGGGAGCGGGCCGTGCTGGACTATGCCGAGGCCATGACCGGGCTGGATGGCGTGAGCGACGAGCAGGCCGCCCGCCTCAAGCCCTGGTTCGATGACGACGCCCTGGTGGAGCTCACCGGCCTCATCGCCTTCCAGAACATGTCCGCCAAGTTCAATGCCGCTCTCGACATCGCTCCCCAGGGGTTCTGCCAGTTGCCGGTGCAACCCGAGCGCCCCCTCGACAAGGGGCAGGGATGAACCAGGCACGCCTGCTGCTGTTGCTGGCGATGGGGGCCCTGGTCGGCACCTTCTTTGCCCTCGACCTTGACCACTATCTGAGCCTCACCCAGTTGCAGGCTCATCAGGAGCGCCTGGCCCTTTGGGTCGACCGCCATGTTGTCGCGGCCAGCCTGCTGTTTCTGGTGCTCTATGTGCTCACCACCGCCCTCTCCCTGCCGGGGGCGGCCCTGCTCACCCTGGCGGGCAGCGCCGTCTTCGGCATCCTGTGGGGGCTCTTGCTGGTCTCCTTTGCCAGCTCCCTTGGCGCCACCCTGGCCTTTCTCAGCGCCCGCTTACTGCTGCGGGACTGGGTCGAGACACGCTTTGGCGACAAGCTGGCGAGCGTTCAGGCCGGCATGCAAAAGGAGGGGGCCTTCTATCTGCTGAGCCTGCGCCTCATCCCCCTCTTCCCCTTCTTTCTGGTCAACCTGGTGATGGGGCTCACCCCCATCAGAGTCAGCACCTACTACTGGGTCAGCCAGCTCGGCATGCTGCCGGGCACCCTCGTCTACGTGCTGGCGGGAAGCGAGCTGGCTACCCTCACCAGCACAGGCAACCTCTTCTCCCCCGGCCTGCTGGCCGCCCTGACCCTGCTCGGCCTGATGCCCTGGCTGATGCGTGCCTTGCAGCGCCGTCTAGCCCTCTACCGGTTGCACGCCCCCTACAGCAAGCCGGCGCGCTTTGACTACAACCTGCTGGTGATAGGCGCCGGCGCCGGAGGTCTGGTCACCAGCTACATCGCCGCCGCGGTGAAAGCCAGAGTGGCCCTCATCGAGCAGCACAGGATGGGGGGGGATTGCCTCCATACCGGCTGCGTCCCCTCCAAGGCGCTGATCCGAAGCGCCCGCTTCGCCATTGAACAGCGCAAGGCCGGGGAGCTTGGTTTTACCCCGAGCCAGAGCCGCGCCGACTTCGCCGCCGTGATGGCGCGGGTCGCCCGGGTCATCGAGGAGGTCGAACCCCACGACTCGGTGGCGCGCTATGAAGGACTCGGGGTGGAGTGCATCCAGGGGCGGGCGCGGGTCACCTCCCCCTGGGAGGTGGAGGTCAACGGCAAGCGCCTGACCAGCCGTCATATCGTGATCGCCACCGGCGCCCGCCCCCGGGTGCCCGCACTGCCGGGGCTGGACAGGGTTCCCTACCTCACCTCCGACACCCTCTGGCAGCGACTGCGTGAGCCCCCCCGCCATCTGCTGGTGCTGGGAGGGGGCCCCATCGGCTGCGAGCTGGCCCAGAGCCTGGCCCTGCTCGGTATCCCCGTCACCCTGGTGGAGCAAGGCCCTCAGCTGCTGCCCCGGGAAGATAGGGACGTCGCCGGGGCCCTGGCCGCACAGCTGGAGCACGACGGTGTCACCCTGCACCTCGGCTGGCAGGCTACCTCGGCCGGGTATATGGACGGTAAAGGCGCCAACCTGCCCATCCGGCTGTACCTGCGCCGGGGGGACGAGACGCTGGTGGTTGAGGGGGACCAGCTGCTGCTGGCCCTTGGCCGGGAGGCCAACGTGAGCGGTTTCGGGCTGGAGGCGCTGGGGGTTGAACTGGCCCCCGGCGGCACCCTGGCCATCGACGGCTTCCTCGCCACCAACTACCCCAGCATCCTGGCGGTGGGGGACGTTGCCGGCCCCTACCAGTTCACCCATTTTGCCGCCCATCAGGCCTGGTATGCCGCCATCAACGCCCTCTTTGGCCAGTTCAGGCGCTTTCGGGCAGACTACAGGGTCATGGCGGCCACCTATACCAGTCCGGAGATAGCCCGGGTCGGCCTCAACCAGAAAGAGGCTCGGGCCCGAGGCATCCCCTTCGAGTCGACCCGCTTCGAGATGGCCGAGCTGGACAGAGCCATCGCCGATGGCGAGTCCGGGGGCTTTGTCGAGGTGCTGACGGTGCCGGGCCGTGACAGGATACTCGGGGCCACCATAGTGGGTGCTCACGCCGGCGAGCGGATCGCCGAGTTTGCCCTCGCCATGCGCCACCGCCTGGGACTTGGCAAGATCCTCGCCACCGTTCACCCCTACCCCACCCTGATGGAGGGGAACAAGTACGTGGCTGGCGCCTGGCGCCGTGCCCGCCAGCCCGGACGCCTGCTGGCGCTGCTGGCCCGTTATCACCGCTGGCGCCGCGGCGCCTGACTCTGACGAGGCAACCATCATGTTCACGACCCGACTTCGCGCCCTGCTCCGTCCCCTGATGGCCGCTGTCCCCCTGCTGCTGGCCTCCCCGCTCCACGCCAATGACGCGTCGTGGCAGCAGACCCTGCTGGCCGCCAGGGGGCAGACCGTCTACTTCAACGCCTGGGGGGGCAGCCCCGAGATCAACGCCTACCTGGTGTGGGCGGGGCAGGAGATCGCTCGCCAGTACCAGGTCGAGCTGGTGCAGGTGAAGGTGGATGACATCGCCCAGAGCGTGAGCCAGTTGCTGGCCGGCAAGCAGGCTGGCAAGACGTCGAACGGCCCCATCGACCTGCTCTGGGTCAACGGCGAAAACTTCAAGGCGCTCAAGGAGCAGGGGCTGCTGGGGGACCCCTTTACCGACGAGCTGCCCAACATGGCCCTGGTGGACACCACCCTGCCGGTGAGTGAAGACTTCACCGTGCCGGTCGAGGGGCTGGAGGCCCCCTGGGGCATAGGCCAGCTCAATCTGATGGTGGATGGCGACCAGGTAGACGTTCCTCCCACCTCGGCGGCCGCCCTGCTGGCCTGGGCCAAGGCTCACCCCGGCCGCTTCACCTACCCCAAGCCTCCCCAGTTTCACGGCTCTAGCTTTCTCAAGCAGATCCTGCTGGAGCTGACACCAGATCCGGCGCCCCTCTATCAAGAGGCGACCGATGCCGACTTCCTTCGCATCACCGCCCCTCTCTGGGCCTGGCTCGACCAGCTTCACCCCGCGCTCTGGCGAAAGGGCAGGCTCTTCCCCACCGGCGCCGCCGAAACCAGGCAGTTGCTCGATGACGGCGAGCTGGCCATGGCCATCAGCTTCAACCCGGGGGAAGCCCAGAGTTCGGTGCAAAACGGCACCCTGTCCCCCACCGTCAAGGCCATCGCCATGGAGAAAGGGGCGCTCACCAACAGCCATTTCCTCGCCATCCCCTTCAACGCTAACGCCCGGGCCGGGGCCAAGGTGGTGGTCAACTTCCTGCTGAGCCCCACCGCCCAGGCGCGCAAGAGCGACCCCACCTTCTGGGGGGATCCCAGCGTGCTGCGCCAGGAGGCGCTGCCAGGCCAGACCCGTCCGGTATTGCGCTTCAAGGGGGTGGCAGAGCCCCACCCCAGCTGGCAGACCCGGCTGGAAGCGGCCTGGGCCGAACGCTACGGCCACTGATCCATCATGCAGGCGCGCCCCCCTCTTCTCCTCCTTTTGCCCTTTTTGATGCTGGGAGCCCTGCTGCTGGGGATCCCGCTCGCCGGGGGCCTGCTGTTGCTGGTCATCGAGGGGCTCACCCCCGCCAACCTCGCCCTCTTGCTCCCCCAGCCCGGACTCTGGCACTCCGCAGGATTGAGCCTCTGGGTAGCGGGCACCTCCACCCTGGGGGCCCTCGGCGCCACCGCCCTGCTGCTCGCCCAGGGGGACGGGCGTCCCTGGATGCGCTGGCTGCGCCGCCTACTCTCCCCCCTGCTGGCGCTTCCCCACGTCGCCTTTGCCATCGGCATCGCCTTTCTGCTCGCTCCCTCCGGCTGGCTGCTGCGCCTCGTCGCTCCCCTGCTTGACCTCACCCATCAGCCCCCGGACTGGCAAACCCTCAAGGATCCCTGGGGGCTTGGCCTCATCGTGGTGCTCATCTTCAAGGAGACCCCCTTCCTGCTGCTGATGGCGCTGGCGGCACTGGATCCCGCCAAGGTGGCGCGCCAGCAGTGGCTGGGGGCCAGCCTCGGCTTCAGTGCCCCCCGGATCTGGTGGCGCCTGCTGCTGCCCGCCCTCTGGCCCGCCCTGCGACTGCCCCTCTACGCGGTGGCCGCCTATGGTCTGGCGGTGGTGGATCTCGCCCTGCTGCTGGGGCCGGATGCCCCGCCGCCCCTGGCGGTGCGACTCTGGCTCTGGTATCAGGATGCCGACCCCGCCTGGCGCGGCGCCAGTGCCAGCGGCGCCCTCTTGCTGCTCGCCCTCAACCTGCTGCTGCTTGGCGTCCTCAGGCTGCTGGAGCGGACCCACCTCACCCTCGGCAAGGCACGCTGGCTGGATGGGCGACGCGCCCCCGCCTCGCCCTGGCCCGCACTCATTGCCCGCATCGGCGTGTGGGGGCTGCTCCTGACCAATCTGCTGGTGCTCGCCGCCCTGCTGCTCTGGTCCCTGACCCGGCGCTGGTCCTTTCCCGCCCTCTGGCCGAGTGAATGGAGCAGCCACCACTGGCTGGCTCTGCTACCGAGCCTGGGCCCGCTGCTGTGGCAGAGTCTGTGGCTGGCCCTGCTCTGCGCCGCGCTCTCCCTGCTGCTGGCGGTGCTCTGTCTCGAGGCGTTGCCTGCGCGCCGCGCCGCACGCACCCTCTGGCTTGTCTGCCTGCCTCTGCTGCTGCCACAGGCCAGCCTGCTGTTTGGATTGCGCCTTCAGACCGACGGGCTGGGATTCACTGGCATAGGCCCTGGCTGGGTACTCTGGAGCCAGTTGATCTTCGTCTTTCCATACGTCTATCTCTGCCTGCACGGCCCCTATCGCCAGTTCGACGAGCGCCTCACCCGGGTGGCCCTCACGCTCGGGGCCAGCCCCTGGGGGGCCTGGTGGCGAGTCAAGGGTCCCCTGCTCGCCCGTCCCCTGTTGTTCGCCTTCGGTGTCGGAGCGGCGGTGAGCCTGGCCCAATACCTGCCGACCCTGCTGTTCGGGGGCGGGCGGGTCATCACCATCACCACGGAGGCGGTGGCCATCGGCAGCGGCCTCAACCGGCGGCTGGCGGGGCTCTACGGCCTGCTGCAACTCCTGCTGCCCCTTTTCATCTATGCCCTGGCGCTCTGGCTGCCGCGGCGCATCAACCCCGCCCTGAGGTCCTGACCCGATGCTGCACACCTCCGCACTCACCCTCTTCCTCGACGGTGCCCCCCTGCTGACGCTCCCCCCCCTCAGGGTGGCCCCGGGCGAGGTGCTCACCCTGATGGGACCGAGCGGCTGTGGCAAGAGCTCCCTGCTGGCGGCCCTGGCGGGAGTGCTGCCACCCGGGGGGCCCATCCGGCTGACCGGGGACATCCTGCTCGGCGCACATCGCCTCACCCCGCTGCCCCCCCAGGAGAGAGGCGTCGGCATCCTGTTTCAGGATGACCTGCTGTTTGCCCACCTGACGGTGGCCGAAAATCTGATGTTCGGCATGCCGGCGCATCTCAAGGGGATGGCGGCAAGGCAGACCCGGGCCCGCGAGGCGCTGGCCGAGGTCGGGCTGGAGGCTCAGGCGGACAAGCTGCCCGGGGCGCTCTCCGGCGGCCAGAAAGCCCGCGTCAGCTTGCTGCGTGCCCTGCTGGCCGAGCCCAGGGCATTGCTGCTGGACGAACCCTTCTCCCGCCTCGACAAGCCGCTGCGGGCGGCATTCAGAACCCTGGTGTTCGAGCGCCTGCGCACGCAGGCCATCCCCGCCCTGCTGGTGACCCACGACGAAGAGGATGCGCCGGGCACCATCTTGCAACTGATCCCCCCAGCCATCCCAGAAGAGGAGCACCACCTTGTTTGATCGCCACCTGATCCCGGTTATCCGCCGCCCCCTCGCCGCGCTCGCCCGCCCCCTGTGCCTGGCCGGGGTGAGCGCCAACCAGGTGAGCCTCGCCGGCTTTCTCATCGGCATGCTGGCGCTGCCGCTGCTGGCCTTTGGCTGCTATCAGTGGGCGTTGGCGGCGATTCTGCTCAACCGGCTGCTGGACGGGCTGGATGGCGCCGTGGCGCGGGAAACGGGCATCACCGACTGCGGCGGGTTTCTCGACATCACGCTGGATTTCATCTTCTACGCCGCCGTGGTGCTGGGCTTTGCCCTCGCCGACCCGGCCAACGCCCTGGCCGCCGCCACCCTGCTGTTCGCCTTCATGGGCACGGGATCGAGCTTTCTGGCCTTTGCCATCATGGCGGGCAAGCGGGGCATAGAGAGCCCCGTCTACCACCACAAATCCCTCTACTATCTGGGCGGGCTCACCGAGGGGAGCGAAACCATCGCCCTCTTCGTGCTCATGTGCCTCTGGCCCGCCGCCTTCGTGCCACTGGCCTTCGGTTTCGCCCTGCTCTGTGCCATCACGACCCTGACCCGGATCTGGAGCGGCTACCACACCCTGCGCTGACGGGATCCCGGGGGGCGCGCCGGCACGGAGCACTTGCGCCTGCACGCCAATGTTTTACCATGACGGCACTCTTTTTCAGGCTCACGAGAACCCTATGCGTCGCCTTGTCTGTGTCCTCTCCCTGTTTCCCCTGATCTACGGCTGCAGCAGCACGCCGGCGCCCAAGCCCGTGGTCAAACCCCAGCCCAACAGCGCCTTCATCAACCAGACGCCGCCGAGCAAACCCTTCTACGGACAGGTGAGCCAGCCCGGGGTCAGCAAGGGGGACTTCGCCAATCGTTCCAACGTGGACAACTTCGTGCAGCGGATGGTGCAAAAGCACGGCTTCGACAGCGCCGAGCTGCACCGGGTACTGGCCCAGGCCGAGCGTTATGACTGGATCATCAAGCTGATGGACGCCCAGGCCCCTACCACCAGACCGCCCACCGGTCCGACCGGCGCCTGGAACCGCTACCGCGCCAAGTTCATCACCCCGGACAACGTACAGAACGGCGTCAACTTCTGGCGTGAATACGAGAGTGAACTCAACCGGGCGCAGCAGATCTACGGGGTGCCACCCGAGATCATCGTCGGCATCATCGGGGTGGAGACCCGCTGGGGTCGGGTGATGGGCAAGACCCGCATTCTCGACGCCCTGGCGACCCTGGCATTTGACTACCCGCGCCGCGCCGACTTCTTCACCGGCGAGCTGGAAGCCTTCCTGGTGATGACCCGGGATGAGGGGATGGATCCCACCGAACCCAAGGGCTCCTATGCCGGGGCCATGGGCTACGGCCAGTTCATGCCGTCGAGTTTTCGCAACTACGCGGTGGACTTCAACGGCAACGGCCACACCAACCTGTGGGATCCGGTGGATGCAATCGGCAGCGTGGCCAACTACTTCAAGGCCCACGGCTGGGAGAAAGGGCAGCCGGTGGCAGTACGCGGCCAGGGACAGCTGCCGGGCTATGAGCACGGCTTCCAGACCCGCTACCCGGTAGCCACCCTACGCGGTGCCGGGCTGGCTCCCACCGGCTCCCTTGGCAATCACAAGGAGGCGAGCCTGCTGCGTCTGGATGTCGGCACCGGTTACCAGTACTGGTACGGCTTGCCGAACTTCTACGCCATCACCCGCTACAACCACAGCACCCACTACGCCATGGCAGTATGGCAGCTTGGCCTTGCCGTCAGGGATGCCAGAGGCGGCTACTGAGTCAGCCTCAATGCCAACGAAAACGGGCCCACAGGCCCGTTTTTTTATTCGTTTTCCAGCAGCCAGCGCTTGAGCAGGGCGGCCAGCTGCTCCTGTTCGACCAGGCTCAATGGGGCCAGCAGGCGGCGCTCGTTCGCCACGTGCTGTTCCACCGCATGGTCAACCAGCTCCCGCCCCGGCTCCGTCAGGCAGACCAGCAGGCTGCGCCTGTCATCGGGGGAGGCTTCACGTCTTATCAGGCCACGCTGCTCCAGCTTGTCGAGCCGGGCCGTCATGGCCCCTGAACTCAGCATGGCGGACTGGTAGAGCGCGGTCGGGGTCAGCGACTCACCGGCCCGACGCAGGGTCGCCAGGATATCGAAGTCAGACCCCAGCAGACCGCACTCCTTGAGGGTCTCGCTCACTTCGCGCCCGGCGATCGCCGCCATGCGCGCCACCCGCCCCAGCACCCCCATGGGGGAGCAGTCGAGGTCCGGGCGCTGCCGGGCCCACTGGGCCAGCAGCTGATCTACATGATCACTCTCCATTCGGGCTCCATTATCTTTGCATGAAGATACTTGATAATAAACCAACTCGCGGCTAATGTATCTTTACTTAAAGATACTTTGTTACGAGATAACCATGCCACTGCTGATCGCCCTGCTCGCCCCCCTGCTCTGGGGCAGCACCTATGCCGTCGTCAGTCTCTACCTGACCGACTACTCCCCCTACTGGGTGGCCGTGTGGCGCGCCCTCCCCGCCGGGGTGCTGCTGCTGTTGCTCCATCCCCGCAGACCGCCTCTCGTCTGGAGCAGGCAGTTCCTGCTGGCGTTTTGCAACATCACCGCCTTCTTCGCCCTGCTGTTCGTGGCGGCGTTTCGCCTGCCCGGCGCCGTGGCGGGTACGTTGGGAGCGACGCTGCCCCTCATCCTGATGGGGCTGGCCTGGCTGCAAGACGGTGTCAGACCGACGCTCAAGTGGCTGTTGCTGGGGGTGATGGGGCTCGTCGGAGTGCTCTTGCTGCTCAATCCCTCTGCCAATCTGGATCCCGTCGGCGTGGCGTGCGCCCTGCTCGCCACCCTGCTCATCGGTCAGTCGAGCCGCTGGATGCAACGCTGGCCGGTGGACGATCTGCTGGCCCTGACCGCCTGGCAGCTGCTGCTGGGCGGCCTGATGCTGATCCCGCTGGCCTGGTGGCTGGCCGGCCCCATGCCCCTGCCCCGGGCTGACGCCACTCCCGGGCTTATCTGGCTGGTGATCCTCAATACGGCTCTGGCCTACTGGGCCTGGCTCTGGGGACTCAAACGCCATGGCCCGGAGGTGATGGGGATGCTGGCCCTCACCAACCCCATGGTGGCGGTCTCCTGCGGTGTGCTGATGGTGGGAGAAACCCTAGATGGCCGTCAGTGGCTCGGCATCGGCATCATCCTGCTCTCTCTCTTCCTGATGAAGCTGCCGGCCCGCTCCTTCCTCAAGCGCTGGCAGAACCGCAAGGCCGCCACCGGCAGCGTCGACAACGGCTGATCCGCAGTCAACCCGACACAAAAAGAAGAGGAGCCACCAGGGCTCCTCTTTCGCATGGGTTGTTGCCGTAAGGGTCAGACGCCGGCTTTGGCCAGGGCGGCGGAGACGATCTGCTGGGCTTCCTGCTGGATGAGGTCCAGGTGCGCCTCCCCCTTGAAGCTCTCCATGTAGATCTTGTAGATGGACTCGGTACCGGAGGGGCGCGCCGCGAACCAGCCGTTCTCGGTCACCACTTTCAGGCCGCCGATGGCGGCATCGTTGCCCGGCGCCTTGGTCAGCTTGGCGAGGATGGGCTCACCAGCCAGGGTGGAGGCTTCCACCAGGGCCGGATCCAGCTTGGAGAGCACCGCCTTCTGGGCGCTGTTGGCCGGGGCATCGATGCGGCGGTAGCTGGAGCGGCCGAATCTGGCTTCGAGCGCATCGTAGTGGGCCTGGGGATCCTTGCCGGTCACCGCCAGGATCTCGGCCGCCAGCAGCGCCAGAATGAAGCCATCCTTGTCGGTGGTCCAGACGGTACCGTCCTTGCGCAGGAAGGAGGCACCCGCGCTCTCCTCGCCGCCAAAGCCGAACTCGCCGCTGTAGAGACCGTCCACGAACCACTTGAAGCCGACCGGCACCTCTTTGAGGGTGCGACCGATCTCGCCGGCCACCCGGTCGATCATGGAAGAGGAGACCAGCGTCTTGCCGACGGCCGCCCCCTTGGGCCAGCCGGTTCTGTGGGTGAACAGATACTGGATGGCCACCGCCAGATAGTGGTTCGGATTCATCAGGCCCGCCTTGGTGACGATCCCGTGACGGTCGTAGTCAGGGTCATTGCCAAGGGCGATGTCGAACTTGTCTTTCAGGGCAATCAGGCTCGCCATGGCGAACGGGCTGGAACAGTCCATCCGGATCTTGCCGTCTTTGTCCAGGGTCATGAAGGAGAAGGTCGGGTCGACCTTGTAGTTCACCACCTCGATGTCCAGACCGTAGCGCCTGGCGATGACGTCCCAGTAGGCGACGCCGGAGCCACCCAGCGGATCCACGCCGATCTTGATGCCTGCCTGCTTGATGGCGGCCAGATCCAGCACGTTCTCGAGATCATCCACATAAGGGGTGACATAGTCGTGTTCCACCACGAACGGGCTCTTGAGGGCCTCGGCAAACGGCATCCGCTTCACGCCGGCCAGACCCGCTTCCAAGATCGCGTTGGCGCGGTCTTCCACCCACTTGGTGATCTCGCCTTCGGCAGGACCGCCGTGGGGTGGGTTGTATTTGAAGCCACCGTCTTCCGGCGGGTTGTGGGACGGGGTGATCACCACGCCGTCCGCCTGCGCCACGGGTTTGCCTGCGTTGTGGCGCAGGATGGCATGGGAGATGACCGGGGTCGGCGTGAAGCCCAGGCCGGCCTGAATGCGGGTCTCGACACCGTTGGCCGCCAGCACTTCCACCGCGCTGGCAAAGGCGGATTCAGACAGGGCATGGGTATCCATGCCGACGAACAGCGGCCCCGTGATACCGGCCTGCTGGCGGTACTCCACCAGCGCCTGGGTCACCGCCAGAATGTGGGATTCGGTGAAGGCGCTGTGCAGGGCGCTGCCGCGGTGACCGGAGGTGCCGAAGGCGACCCGCTGCTCAGGGCGGCTCATGTCCGGCTTGTTGAGGTAGTAGGCGCTGACCAGACGGGGAATGTTGGTCAGATCGCAAAGACGAGCCGGCTGACCGGCGTGGGAATGCTGTGCCATGGCGTTTTCCTTGAGCTGAGCCTTGCCCGGCAAGGCCTGAAGTCATTGATGGGTTAAACGGCGCCGCACACCCGAGCCGTCAGATCCTCGTCATAACCCATGCTGTTCATGAGCTGGGCCACCATGTTCTGCTTGCGGCTGGTATTGGTATTGGTGATCACCCAGAACGGGGTCTCCGGTACCGGCTTGGGCTTGGTGGTGCTGCCACTGGCACGCAGCGCTTCCGGGTCACGGGAAAAATAGACGCGCTTGCGCCCTTTTATCTCGGTCGCCTGGGTGAAGCCTTCCGGGTTGTCCCGATAGAGGGTGCTCAATACCAGCATGAAGCGGTTGATGGACTTCTCTTCTTTCTGAAGCTCGCCGGAATCCAGCAGTGCCTCCAGCCCCATGGCATCGGCCACGGGTTGCGGTTGCATCGCAGGCGCGGCCGCCACGGTTGCCGTGCCAGCCTGGGCGGGTTGCTCCAGCAGGCGACGCAGGATATCGGACGCACTCTCGCCGATGTGCCGGGTCTGGCTCGCGATAAAGAAGTAGAGATCGTCATCAAGCTCGATGGTTTTCATAGGGATGCGCTGGACTCGTCGAAATTCGGATGCGGCGATTATACATAGGCAGACCCGGCAGCCCAAGCAAGGGGCGGACAGATGTGCATGAATCTCCTTGAGAATACGGCATAATGACGGGCCAAGTGTGTGATCCCCCGCACTGATAGCCGATCCCGGGGAGATATTTTTGAAAAAAAACCACAAAAAAATCCCCCACCAGGAATGAAATCCTTTTCTTTCAGTGTGTTAAAAATTATGGCGATAGAGCCCACGACCGATAAGGTGTCATTTTGCAACAATACCCACGATTGAACTTCAAGGAACAGGGCGAAGGCCCGACTGTCGTGCTGATCCATGGCCTCTTTGGCAGCCTGGACAACCTCGGCCTGCTGGCGCGCCCCCTCTGCGAACAATACCGGGTCATCAGCGTCGATCTGCGCAATCACGGCGCCTCCTTTCACTCGGACGAGATGAGCTACCCGGCCCAGACGGCGGACATCCTGGCCCTGCTGGACCATCTTGGACTTGAACAGATCGCCCTGGTGGGTCACTCCATGGGGGGCAAGGTCGCCATGCAGGTCGCCAAGCAAGCCCCTCACAGGGTCAGCAAGCTGGTAGTGGCGGACATCGCCCCGGTGGCCTATCCCCACG
Organism: Aeromonas sp. MaB10011B; assembly: GCF_017939325.1. NCBI lineage: Bacteria > Pseudomonadati > Pseudomonadota > Gammaproteobacteria > Aeromonadales > Aeromonadaceae > Aeromonas > Aeromonas sp. MaB10011B. The sequence goes on from NZ_JAGKRK010000004.1 coordinate 90,030, forward strand.
CCCGCCACAAGAACGTGTTTGCCGGGCTCAATGCCACGCTGGCCACGCCCCCCCAGAGCCGCAGCGAGGCGGAAGCCATGCTGGCCGAGCACATCGAGATCGCCGGGGTGCGCCAGTTCCTGCTCAAATCCTTCGCCAAAGGGGAGTCTGGATGGGGGTGGCGTTTCAACGTGCCGGCCCTTGAGCGCAACTACGCCAACATCATGGGCTGGCCCGACGATGAACGCCGCTTCGAAGGCGCGACACTCTTCATCAAGGGGGGAGACTCCGACTATATGCTGCCCGAATACACCGGGGCCGCGATGGCCCAGTTCCCGGCCGCCAAGGCCCGCGTCATCGCCGGCACGGGTCACTGGCTGCACGCGGAAAAGCCGATTTTGTTCAACAAACTGGTTGTGGATTTCCTGTCGACAGGCGGTTAACAGTTTCAAATCCTTTGTGATATAGTGCGCCCGTCTTAAGGAGTGCGCGCAATCCATGCTGAGTGAACACATCGATCTCATCGAGAGTCTGGGCCTGAAACTGTTCTTCGTGGCCATCTTCCTGCTGATTGGTCTGGCCATTCAGGACGTGCTCAAACGGGGCAATGTGCCCCGCTTCGGCCGCTTCATCGTCTGGCTGGTGCTGTTTCTGGGTTGCGCGGGTTTTGTCGCCAAGGGGCTGATCGAAATGGGCTGGGAAGGCTCAGGGATCGGCTAACTACTTTTCATCTGTGATGTATGGCCAAACAGCAAACTGATCGAACAACACTGGATCTGTTCGCAACTGAGAAGCGCCCCGGCAGGCCAAAGACCAATCCACTCCCCCGCGAGACCCAGCTCAAGATCAACAAGCGCAACCAGCTTAAGCGCGATCGTGAGAACGGGCTGAAACGGGTCGAGTTAAAGGTGGAAGCCGAGTTGCTGGAGCGCCTGAACCAACTTGCGCTGCAACAGAACGTCAGCCGAGCCGAGCTGATCCAATCTATCCTGAAGCAACAGATCGAGTCTGCTCATGCAGCAGGCATCGCAATCTGAACCGTCAAGCATCAACACCAGATACGGGTAACGAAACACTATGGCTAGTGTAGGTCTGTTTTTCGGCAGCGATACCGGTAATACCGAAGCTGTCGCCAAGATGATCCAGAAAGAACTGGGCAAACAACTGATTGAAGTCCGTGACATTGCCAAGAGCAGCAAGGCCGACATCGACAGCTTCGATCTGCTGATGTTCGGCATCCCGACTTGGTACTACGGCGAAGCCCAGGCCGATTGGGACGACTTCTTCCCCGAGCTCGAAGAGATCGACTTCAACAACAAGCTGGTGGCCATCTTCGGATGCGGCGATCAGGAAGACTATGCCGAGTACTTCCTCGACGCCATGGGCACCCTGCGTGACATCGTCGAAGCCAAGGGCGCCATCATCATCGGCCACTGGCCGACCGCGAGCTACGAGTTCGAAGCCTCCAAGGCGCTGGTGGATGACAAGCACTTCGTGGGCCTGGGCATCGACGAAGATCGCCAACCCGAGCTGACTGCCGAGCGCGTCAAGGGCTGGTGCAAACAGCTGCACGAAGAGATGTGCCTGGGCGAGCTGGAGTGATCTGATCTCCCTCCCTCTTCATGCAACAAGGGCCCCGACGGGGCCCTTGTTGCATCTGCAGCAGGCATTCAGCCCCCCCTGTGCTGGGGCTTGGATCTGACATAGAGGGTGCGCTTCACCTGGGCCACCAGCTCGCCCTGGCCATCCTGCACCTGCACCTCGAACTCGGGAAAGTGCTTCTCCCCCCCCTCGGTCGCCGCCACGATCGATGCCAGCTTGGCGTCGCTCAGGGTGAACTCCGCCACCAGTTTGCCCTTGCCCGGCTTGATGAAATTGATGCTGCCCGCCTTGTCCCACACGTAGTAGCGGTTCTTGAAATAGCCCATCAGCATCAACGGGTAGATGGGATCCGTCATGGCGAACATGCTGCCGCCGAACTGGGTCCGGTTGGCATTCTTGTTCCACCAGCGGGACTTGAGAGTGACCCGGCAGAAGCGGAAATCGGGGCTCAGGGTTTCTATCTTGATGCCTGCGCCCCAGAAGGGGGGCCAGGCGTTGAGGGCGCAGCGCACCCAGGCGGCATTGCCGAAAAGCCAATCCATGGATCTCATCCGACCAGACTATAAAGAAGTCACATAGTATCAACATTCTCTGGTCGAGCAAGCGGGCCTGAATATTCCCATGACGGGCTTGATGAGCTAAAGCCCTTGAATTGCTGGGTTTATTTTTAACTTGGCTACGACCTATAATGACAGGCCAAGCGAGTTCGTGGTTGCCATTACAGCGGCAGTCAATCAGAATAACCACACCTTCGAGAATGCGAATAAATAGAAATGGCAGACAACAACCAAGCGTTAAAAAAGGCCGGGCTCAAGATCACCTTGCCCCGTGTCAAGATCCTGGAAATCCTGCAACAGCCGGACTGCCAGCACACCAGTGCGGAAGATCTGTACAAACGGCTGATCGATCAGGGCGAGGAGATTGGTCTCGCTACCGTTTATCGCGTTCTCAACCAGTTTGATGATGCCGGTATCGTCACCCGTCACCATTTCGAAGGGGGCAAGTCGGTGTTCGAGCTGGCCACCCAGGAGCACCACGACCACCTGGTCTGCCTCGACTGCGGCAAGGTGATCGAGTTCTCCGACGAGGTGATCGAACAGCGCCAGCGCGACATCGCCAAGGCGCACAACATCCGCCTGACCAACCACAGCCTTTACCTGTATGGCCACTGCGCCAACGGTGACTGCAAGCACGACGATTGATTCGGCCGGGTCGGCGCAATAAAAAAGCCAGCATCATGCTGGCTTTTTTGTGTCCGCAATCCGGACCAGAAGCGGCAGGGTTTCCCCTGCCCTCTTCTATCAGACCTCGGCCTTGCCCCAGACGTCACGCAGGGCCACGGTGCGGTTGAACACCAGGCGCTCGGCGCTGGAGAGCTTGTTGTCGGCGCAGAAGTAACCTTCACGCTCGAACTGGTAGGCAAACTCCGGCTTGGCATCCTTCAGGGAAGCTTCCACCCGGGCCCCTTCGATGATCACCAGGGATTCCGGATTCAGAGCCGCTTCGAAGTCATCCTCGGCGCCCGGGTTCGGCACCTTGAACAGACGGTCGTAGAGACGCACTTCGGCCGGCAGGGAGTGAGTGGCGCTGACCCAGTGGATCACCCCTTTCACCTTGCGGCCGTCCGCCGGATCCTTGCCCAGGGTCTCGGGGTCGTAAGAGCAGTAGATGCAGGTGACCTTGCCGTCCTCATCCTTCTCGACCCGTTCGGCCTTGATGACGTAGGCGTTGCGCAGGCGCACTTCCTTGCCCAGCACCAGACGCTTGAACTGCTTGTTGGCTTCCTCTTTGAAGTCCGCTTCGTCGATGAAGATTTCGCGGGAGAAATGCAGCTCACGGGTCCCCATCTCCGGCTTGTTCGGGTGCGCAGGGGCTGTCAGCACCTCGTCGGCCGCCAGGTTCTCGATCACCACCTTCACCGGGTGCAGCACGGCCATGGCGCGCGGGGCGTTCTCGTTGAGATCGTCGCGGATGCAGGCTTCCAGCATGCTCATCTCAACGATGTTGTCCTGCTTGGTCACACCGATGCGCTTGCAGAACTCGCGGATGGAGGCCGGGGTATAACCACGGCGGCGCAGACCGGAGACGGTCAGCATGCGCGGATCATCCCAGCCGTTCACGTGCCCCTCGGTCACCAGCAGGTTCAGCTTGCGCTTGGACATGACGGTGTATTCGAGGTTCAGACGGGAGAACTCGTACTGACGGGGGTGACAGTCGATGCTGATGTTGTCCAGCACCCAGTCATACAGGCGACGGTTGTCCTGGAACTCCAGGGTACACAGGGAGTGGGTGATCCCCTCCAGGGCGTCCGAGATGCAGTGGGTGAAGTCATACATCGGGTAGATGCACCACTCGTCACCGGTCTGGTGGTGGTGGGCAAACTTGATGCGATAGATGACGGGATCGCGCATCACCATGAAGGGGGATGCCATGTCGATCTTGGCGCGCAGGCAGGCGGAGCCTTCGGCCATCTCACCGTTTTTCATCTTGGCGAACAGGGCCAGGTTCTCGGCCACCGAACGATCGCGGAACGGGCTGTTCTTGCCAGGGGCAGTCAGGGTGCCGCGGTATTCGCGCATCTGCTCCGGGGAGAGCTCGTCCACATAGGCCAGTCCCTTCTCGATGAGCTCGATGGCGTAGCCGTGCAGCTTGTGGAAATAGTCGGAGGAGTAGCAGATCTCGCCGCTCCACTGGAAGCCCAGCCACTGGACGTCCTGCTTGATGGACTCCACGAACTCGATGTCTTCCTTCGCCGGGTTGGTGTCATCGAAACGCAGGTTGCACTGACCCTGATAGTCGCGGGCGATGCCGAAGTTCAGGCAGATGGATTTGGCGTGGCCGATATGGAGATAACCGTTCGGCTCCGGCGGGAAACGGGTATGCACGCTGCTGTGCTTACCGCTGGCCAGATCTTCATCAATGATCTGACGAATAAAGTTAGTTGGGCTGTTCGCCTGACTCATGGCTCACCTCAAAAATGCGTCACTGGCGGACGTTGTGCCGGCTGGCACCCTCATACCCCCGCCGTCAAGCCGGGTATGATCCCTCATTACGCGCCCTGCCTCAACCTGAATTTGGCCAATTCGGGTCATTGGCGCACCAAAAACGGCGAAACGGGAGAAATTGCAGAGTTCCTGGCCAAAAAAAGCCCCGCACGGGGCGGGGTCTCAAGTGATGAAAAACAGACAAAACACACACAACAAAGGTTCACACGCAGAGTCAACCTTTCCCAAACCCGATGGCCATCGCGCTTGGGAAAGGCGGGTCTTGCGACCCACCTTGCGTTATGGATTGAGAGCTATCAGTTCAGCTCGGTGACGCGGCTGGTACGCTTGCCATCGAAGCTGGTGGTACGCAGGTAGACCTTGCCATCCACGGTCGGCTTGGCGGCAGCGTCATAGGCGCTCCAGCTCTTGCCATCCAGGCTGTACTGGATGGGCAGACCCGGCAGATCCACGTTCGCTTCCAGCACGCCGTTCACCACCTTGGCGCCCGGTACGGAGAGGCGGTATTCCACCCCGGCCTGGTCCAGTTTCGGCAGCACTCGCTGGCCCAACACGTTGGCAAACTGGTTCCACTCCTTGTTAAGGGTTGCCTTGTTCACGTGCTTGGTGGTGCCGGAGAACTCGCGACCCTTCACGTAATCGAGCTCGAAGCCGCCCTTGTGCCAGGCGCGCTCGGCCACGGAGAAGATACGCGGATAGACCATGTACTCGTACTGGGCATCGGTGCGCACGGTTTCACTCCACTGCTGACCGGAGATCCCCTTGAACTTGACCGGATCCTGGTCACCCTTGGCCACGAAGGCGTTGCCGTCGCGGTCAACCGAGGTCTCGGCGTTCTGCGGCAGGTTTTCCGGGGCGAAGGCGAACACCTTGCGGGTGTCGTTGAAGCGGGTTGCCCAGTAGTAGCCGCGCTCGGCCGGGTGTACCTCGTTCGGGAAGTCGAAGTAGAGGTAATCCGGGTTGGAGAGCACCACGTCATAGCCCTTGTGCGCCCACTTCATCGCCTCGTTGAAACCACCCCAGTAGAGGGTTTCCCAGAAGTTGACCCGGGTCTTGTCGGTGGCGAATACGCTGGCATCCGTGGCGTACTTCAGGCCATCTTCCCACGCCTGCAGGGTGGAGAAGCCGTGGCCCTTGACCATCTCGCTCACTTCCTTGGCAAAGTAGACCGGCAGCTCGGCCACGTCCTTGATCTTGCCATCGTCGATCATCTTCTGGCACATGGGAGACTTGCCGAACGGCTTGTCCTGCTTGCTGGAGTCGACATTGCCCTTCCAGGCCACCAGATCTTCTTTCTTGGTGACGGCCGGATCCTGGTAACCACCGCCCTGCATGATGTTCTTCGCCTCGTCACCACCGTAGTGCCAGGCGGTCAGCGGCTGGCCGGCGGCCTGGTGCATCTGGGCCACTTCGTCCATCACCTTGGCAACGAAGGTGGCGGCACCCGGCTGGCAGGGGTTGATGAAGGACATCTTGTCGTAGAACTGTACCGAGGTGACGTTGGAGGTATCGGCCGGGTCAGTCAGACGGAACTGGTTGGCCTCGGCTTCTTTGCCCTCGCTCATCAGACGCTTGTAGCGTGCCTCCATGGAGACCACGGCGGCACGGGCGTGGGCCGGCATGTTGATCTCGGGGATCACGGTCACACCGCGGGCCTTGGCATAGCGTACCAGGTCGATGTAGTCGGCCTTGCTGTAGAAACCGGAGCCCTGGTTGTCGCTGGTGGGGCCGGAGCCAAGCTGCGGCATCAGGCACTTGGTTTCGGACTCGTCATGGCAACGCTGGCTGCCGACGTCGGTCAGCTCCGGCAGGCCCGGGATCTCCAGACGCCAGCCTTCATCGTTGGTCAGCCCCAGGTGCAGCACGTTGAGCTTCATGGCGGACATCTGATCCACCAGCTTCTTCATGGTCTCCGGGCTTCGGAAGTGACGGGCCACGTCGGTCTGCATGCCCCGGTATTCAAAGCGCGGCGCATCCTCGACGCTCATCTGGCTCACCAGCTTGTCGTCAACGCCCAGCAGAGAGATCAGAGACTGGGCGCCCCAGAAGGCGCCGTCAACGTCGTGCCCCTGAATGACGGTGCCCTTCTTGCCGATGGTCATGTCGTAGCCTTCGGCCTGCTTGAGCTTGCTGCCGAGCTTGATGGTGACCGGGTAGCCGGTGTCGGAGAGGGTAACACCCAGCTTGGTCAGTTGCGCCTTCAGGGCCTCGGCGCGATCGCTCGGCAGGTCAAGGGCATTGAGCTTGATGGTGGAGAAGTCGACTTGCGGGCCGGCCTTGACCACCTGCTTCATCGGGCTTGGCAGGATGCGGTCGTCAATCTTGCCGGCAGGCAGCAGGGTACTGGTCTGGTTGGCGGCGAAACGGGTCTCGCTGTTCATCAGGATGTTGTTGTCATCCTTGGTGCGCTTCCAGCCATCGGCCGGCATAGGCTTCTCGTAGGTGCTGGCATCGTCGATGTTGTTCATGCTGGCCAGCACTTTCGGCTCGGCCCCTTCACTGGCAACATACCAGTTCGGCATGATGTCAGATTCGAACAATACCCAGTATTCCACCACCAGGGGCACCTCGACCGTGGCGTCCTTGGCAAAGCCCTGGAACTTCTCGGTCGGCGTCAAACGATAGAGGTCGCCGGTCAGGTGGGTGATGGTGAACTGGTCGTTGTCCACCCGCTGGATGCGGCGGATGGAGGAGACATAGATGCTCCAGTCCTTGGAGGTGACGTCGGCCCCGGTATTGGTCAGGTGCAGCTTGGCAACGCCGCAGCTCGCCCACTCGGAGCCCAGCGCCTGGCAGTCAAGACCGGCGCCGGCACCGTCATTGGTGACGACTTCGTACTTGACGACGAGGTTGCTGGCGAGGGCGTCGACCACCGCTTGCCTGGCAGCATCGGCTGCAAGTGCGGGACCGGCGAAAACGGTAGACATGGCAATGGCTAACAGAGAATGTTTCAGGTTCATAACTGCTGCTCTCGTTTGAAGTAAAGGTTGGATTTTCTTGGCTTTTTTTATATGGGGCCCCAGAGCGGGGCCCTTAGTTATGTCAACAATGGACTTAGACTTGAGGTGAGCTCGTGCTCGATTAACGCAGGGCTTTCATCTCACCGGCGATGATTTCGGCCAAGGGGCCAAGGATCACCTGCAGGTTCTGCTCACCGAGCTTGACCACACCGGCCGCGCCCAGGGCTTTGAGCTTGCGCTCGTCAACGATGCTGCGGTCTTTCAGGGTCAGACGCAGACGGGTGATGCAAGCATCGATGGTCACCAGATTGTCCTGACCACCCAGCACTTCCAGATACTGCTTGGCCAGCTCGGTGCGGTCGGTGGTTTGAGCCTGTACCGGCACGGCTTCGTCATCTTCACGACCCGGGGTTTTCAGGTTGAACTTGGCGATCACGGCGCGGAAGACCACGTAGTAGAGGCCGAAGAAGACCAGACCCTGTACCAGCAGCATGTACCACTGGGTCGCCAGCGGGTTGCGGCTGGAGAGCACCATATCCACCAGACCGGCGCTGAAGCCGAAACCGGCGATCCAGTGCATAGAGGCTGCGATGAACACGGAGATACCGGTCAGCAGGGCATGGATGACGTACAGTATCGGCGCCACGAACATGAAGGAGAACTCGAGCGGCTCGGTCACCCCGGTGAAGAAGGCGGCAAAGGCGGCAGCGATCATGATGGACGCAACCTTCTCTTTGTTCTCTTTCTTCGCGCTGTGGTAGATGGCCAGTGCGGCACCCGGCAGACCGAACATCATGATGGGGAAGAAGCCGGCCTGGTACATGCCGGTCACACCCACGACAGCCTTGCCGGCGTCGATGGAGGATTGGCCACCCAGGAAGTTCGGGATGTCGTTGATGCCGGCCACGTCGAACCAGAACACGGAGTTCAGGGCGTGGTGCAGACCGACCGGGATCAGCAGACGGTTGAAGAAGGCATAGATGCCGGCGCCGGTGGAACCCATGCTGACGATGGATTCACCGAAGCTCACCAGGCCACCGTAGATGACCGGCCAGACGGCCATCAGGATGAAGGAGACGACAATCATCACCACGGAGGTCACGATCGGCACCAGACGACGACCGGAGAAGAAGGCCAGCGCCTTGTGCAGCTCCACGCTGCTGAAGCGGTTGTACAGCTCGGCGGCGATGACACCACACAGGATGCCGACGAACTGGTTGCTGATCTTGGCAAAGGCTGCCGGCACCTGGTCGGCCGGGATACCCTTGATCTGGGCCACGGCGCCCGGGCTCAGCAGGGTGGTGACCACCAGGAAGCCGACCAGACCGGCCAGCGCGGCGGAACCGTCTTTATCCTTGGACATGCCGTAAGCGACGCCGACGGCGAACAGAATGGGCATACTGTCGATGATGGCGGCGCCCGCCTTGATCAGAAACGCAGCCAGAGGGCTTCCGCCACCCCAACCGTTCGGGTCAATCCAGTAGCCAATCCCCATCAGGATCGCGGCGGCAGGCAATACCGCTACCGGCACCATCAGGGCACGGCCGATCTTTTGCAAATAACCGAGAATGTTCACGGTTCCTCTCCTTAGTTGGTGTTTTTCTAGAAATTAAGTGCTTATCACGTTCGACGCATAAGCCATCAAGGCTTGATTGGCAGTCTATGTGTTTTATTTCGCTGCGCAAATTAATAAACCAGCTTTCGTGATCATTATCACTCAACAGAGATAAAGGTAGCCGATAGATGTGGCTTAGTTCGCAATCTTTATTTACGCTATAAAACAACTTGAATCCGTGTCTGGTCCCTTGCCGTCACTCCCTGTGCGGCAACCGTACTGAGGTATATAGAATGCGCCTGATCCCGTTGAAGTCTGCCAGCCAGGTGGGTCTCTGGTCTGCCCGTTACATCGTTGACCGCATCAATGCGTTCAAACCCACTGCCGAGCGTCCCTTCGTGCTGGGTCTGCCCACTGGCGGCACCCCGCTCAACACCTACAAGCGCCTGATTGAGCTGCATAAAGCCGGCGAGGTGAGCTTCCAGAACGTGGTCACCTTCAACATGGACGAGTACGTGGGGCTGCCCAAGGAACATCCGGAGAGCTACCACAGCTTCATGCACAACAACTTCTTCAATCACGTGGACATTCGCCCGGAAAACATCAACATCCTCAATGGCAACGCCGAGGATCTGGTGGCCGAGTGCCAGCGCTACGAAGACAAGATCAAGTCCTACGGCAAAATCCACCTGTTCATGGGCGGCGTCGGCAATGACGGCCACATCGCCTTCAACGAACCGGCCTCTTCCCTGGCTTCCCGTACCCGGGTCAAGACCCTGACCGAAGACACCCGCATCGCCAACTCCCGCTTCTTTGGCGGCGACATGGAGCAGGTGCCCAAGCTGGCCCTGACCGTGGGTGTCGGCACCCTGATGGACGCCGAAGAGATCCTGATCCTGGTGGTCGGTCACGCCAAGGCCCAGGCCCTGCAGGCCACCGTGGAGGGCAGCGTCAACCACATGTGGACCATCTCCACCCTGCAACTGCATCCGAAAGGGATTGTGGTGTGCGACGAACCTTCCACCATGGAGTTGAAGGTCAAGACGGTGCGCTACTTCCAGCAACTGGAAGCCGACAACATCAAACACCTCTGAGGAGCCCCCATGTACGCTCTGACTAATTGCACTCTCTACACCGGCAGCTGCGTGCTGACCGGTTATGGCGTGGTCATCGATGGCGACAAGATTGTCGCCATCTCCCGCCAGGCAGAACTGCCCGCCGGCATCGAGCAGATTGACCTCCAGGGCGCCAACCTCAGCGCCGGCTTCATCGACGTCCAGCTCAACGGCTGCGGTGGCGTCATGTTCAACGGTCACATCACCACGGACACCCTGGCCACCATGCAGGCGGCCAACCTGAAATCCGGGACCACCAGCTTCCTGCCGACCCTGATCACCAGCCCGGATGCGGACATGAAGCAGGCCGTTGCCGTCACCCGCGACTACATGGCCGCCCACCCCAACGAGGTGCTTGGCGTCCATCTGGAAGGGCCCTATACCAACCTCAAGCGCAAAGGGATCCACCCGGCCGAACAGATCCGTCAGCCCGCCGACGAGATGATCGACTTCTTCTGCGACAACGCAGACGCCATCGCCAAGATCACCCTGGCGCCGGAGCGCAACAAGCCCGAACACATCCGCCGTCTGGTGGAAGCCGGCATCCTGGTCTCCGCCGGCCACACCGCCGCCAACTACGACCAGGCCATGGCGGGCTTTGACAACGGCATGCGCTTTGCCACCCACCTCTACAACGCCATGACTCCGACCCTGAATGGTCGCGAGCCCGGCGTGGTCGGCGCCATCTACGATCGCAAGGATGTCTATGCGGGCATCATCGTCGACGGCCACCACGTACACTGGGCCAACGTGCGCCTGGCGCACAGGATGCTGGGGGAGCGGCTGGTGCTGGTCACCGATGCAACCGCGGCGGCAGGTGCACCGGAAGGCTTTGAGAAATTTGATTTTTGCGGCGCAACCGTCTATTTCCGCGATGGTCAGTGCGTCGATGAGAATGGTACACTCGGCGGCTCCGCCCTCACCATGATCGAAGGGGTGGAAAATCTGGTCAAACAGGTCGGATTGCCGCTCGACGAAGCACTGAGAATGGCCACCCTTTACCCCGCTCGCGCCATTGGATGGGACTCGCGTCTCGGTAGTATCCAGGTCGGAAAAATTGCCAACCTCACCGTCTTTGATCAGGCCTTCGCGGTCTGCGGGACCGTGGTTAACGGACACTACACAACACAGTGACACTATGACTGGCGGACAAATAGCAAACGTAGATCTTATCAAGCAGGTAAACAGTGCGGTCGTCTATCGCCTCATTGACCTGCAGGGGCCCATCTCGCGGGTCAAAATTGCCGAGTTGAGTCAGCTGGCCCCGGCCAGCGTGACCAAGATAACCCGGCAACTTATCGAGCACGGCCTCATCAGGGAAACCTCGCCGCAAGCCTCCACTGGCGGGCGCCGCGCCATCTCCCTGACCACCATCAAGCATCGCTTCCAGTTTGTGTCCGCCAAGCTGGGTCGCGGCTACCTGCAGCTCTCCCTGTATGACCTCGACGGCAAGGAGCTCGATCAGCACATCACCCAGGTGACCGAGATCGAGCAGCAACCCGTGGTGGACATGCTGCTGCGGGAGATTGGCGCCTTCATCGACGCCAATCAGGATCGCAGCCGCAACCTCATCAGCATCGCGCTGACCATGCCGGGTCTGGTCAACCCGGAATCCGGCATGGTCATCTACACCCCCACCTACCAGATCCGCAACCTGGGGCTCGCCAAGCTCCTGGAGCACCACTTCAACCTCCCCTGCTACGTGGGCAACGACACCCGTTCGCTGGCGCTGGCCGAGCACTTCTTCGGCGAGTCCCGCGACTGCATGGACTCCATCCTGGTGAGTGTCCACCAGGGGACGGGCTCGGGCATCATCACCAAGGGCAAGGTGTTTCTCGGCCAGAACCGCAACGTCGGCGAAATAGGCCACATCCAGGTCGAACCCCTTGGCAAGCGCTGCCACTGCGGCAACTTCGGCTGCCTCGAGACCATCGCCTCCAACGAGGCCATCGTCGACAAGGTGAAGGAACTCATCAGCCGCGGCCACCTGAGTTCGCTGCAAGAGAAGCACATCACCATCCAGGAGGTGTGCAAGGCGGCGGTGGCCGGTGACGAGCTGGCCCGCAGCGTGATCGAGAACGTGGGGGAGCACCTGGGGCGCGCCATCGCCATCACGGTCAACCTGTTCAACCCCCAGAAGGTGCTCATCGCCGGTGAAATCACCGCCGCCGAAGAGATCCTGATCCCGGCCATCCGCCGCTGTGTCGAGCACCAGTCTCTGCCAAGTTTCCATCGCGGCCTGCCTATCGTGAAGGCGCGCTTCCAGAACCAGCCCACCATCGGCGGCTTCGCCCTGGTCAAGCGCTCCCTGCTGGAAGGGGATCTGCTGCAGATCATCATGGAGCAGAAGTAAGGTCCACCCCTTCGGACACGAAAACGGCAGCCAGTGGCTGCCGTTTTTTTATGGTCTGTTTTCGCCGGTTCACCCCGCCCGGCACGGCTTGAACAGATCCAGCTTGCCGTCATAGACCTGGGTCTGCACGTCCATGATACCGAGCATGGAGTGGAACAGGTTGTCGTGGGAGAAGCGCTTGCTGGCTGCCTCCTGTTGCAGGCAATCCAGATTGAGCTGACGGTCTGCCTGCAACTGGGGAGAGAACCAGGTCAGGAGCGGCACCCGGGTCTGATCGTCCGGTGCGAACTTGTAGGGGGTGCCGTGCAGATAGAGCCCCATGGCACCGAGGGATTCACCGTGATCCGACAGATAGACCAGCCCCACGTTGTACTGGCTCTCCAGGCTCTTGAGCTTGTCGATGAGCTGGGCCAGCACCTTGTCGGTGTAGCGGATGGTGTTGTCATAGGTGTTCACCAGCTCTTCGTTGCTGCAGTTCTCGATGTCGCTGCGCGGGCAGTCCGGCAGGAAGACGCGATCGGCGGCCGGGTAGCGGCGATAGTAGGTCGGACCGTGGCTGCCCATCAGGTGGAAGGCCACCAGCTTGCTGCCCTGCTTGCCCTGCATGTCGGCGATCTGCTGATCCAGCCCCTGCAACAGCACCTCGTCATGACAGGCATTGCCGGAGCAGTATGCGGGGAATGCCTTGGGCTCAATCTCGATGGTGGGGACGTTTTTGCACACCCCCTTGCAGCCGCCGTCGTTCTCCTTCCAGAGCACCGAGATCCCGGCATGTTGCAGCACGTCCAGCAAGCCATCCTGGGACTGGGCCCTGGCCTCGTCATAGCCGCGCCGGGTCATGTTCGAGAACATGCAGGGCACGGAGAGCGCAGTGGCGGTGCCGCAGGAGCGCACGTTCCTGAACGAGACCACATTGGCCTCCTTCTCGGTGAAGCCGTTGGTCTCCTTCTTGTAGCCGTTGAGGGAGTAGTTCTGGCTGCGGGCCGTCTCCCCCACCACCAGGAACATCAGGGTCGGCTTCTCATGCTGGCCGATCACCCTGGCATCGGTGCCGATCTGCTGGTAGGGAATGGGAGTGGCGAAGACCACATCCCGGGCGTACTTGTAGAGCCCGTGCACATAGTTGGCGGGCACTATCTCCTTGCCGAGGGACTTGTTGTTGCGCCCGACCGAGGCGTAATCCTGGTAATAGAGGGCGGCAGCCCCCATCAGAAACAGCAAGGAGAGGGCGATGGAACCGAGGCGCAGACCCAGCCCCTTGTACCAGGGACGGGGATACTCAATCTTCACCCACAGCAGGACCAGCACCGGCAGCAGGCCGGTCAGCAGGAACCAGAGCACCACGGAGCCGTTGAGGTAGGAGCCCGCCTCCCCGCTGTTGGTCTCGATGATGTTCTGCATCATGCCCATGTCGAAGATCACCCCGTACTTGAGCATGGCGTAGCTGACCAGGGAGCCGGTCAGGATGAGCAAGGCGAAAAAAGGCTTGAGCAGATAACGGAAGGTAAAGGGCAGGAACACCGCGTTGAGGGCCGCCACCAGTACCAGGGGAATGGAGAGGACAAACCCCGCCTTGACGTGTTCAAGGGCGCTGAGAATGCGATAAAAGTGCAGGAAAATGGGCCAGTTGAAGACCAGTGCAAACAGCAGCACCAGCAACAGATTGACCTTCATCACTCCCAGAGTGAGACGCATAGAGAGACTCCGACAAACCAGTGGAACTAACAACCTGCCAGCAGGCTTCGTGGTGACCATCCCGACACTCGGCCCTGAAAAACAGGACAAGAGCCAGGGAGGTCCAGATACGGGGTCATCCTAGGACGGCAAACTTAAGCGAACATTAAGAGAGGAAATCGAACCACAAGGAGGAGGTGCGCGGTCTGGCACATAAAAAAACGGCAGCCCGGGCTGCCGTTTTTGCGAAGGTGAACAAGGTGTCGCACCTGTGTGTTCGCGAACCTGAACAGGGTCGCGAGAGGCAATTACAGGGTCGCGGCAATCTCGTCGGAGCCGGGGAAGAGGACCGTTGTGGTCACCCTCCCCTTGCCCTGGGGGATCACAGCGCTCCCGAGAGGCAATCACAGGGTCGCGGCAATCTCGTCGGAGCAGGGGGAGAGGACCGTTGTGGTCGCCCTCCCCTTGCCCTGGGGGATCACAGCGCTCCCGAGAGGCAATTACAGGGTCGCGGCGATCTCGTCGGAGATGGAGCCGTTGTGGTACACCTCCTGCACGTCGTCCAGATCTTCCAGCATGTCGATGAGGCGCATCAGCTTGGGCGCGGTCTCGGCATCCAGTTCCGCCTCGGTGGAGGGGATCATGGTCACTTCGGCGCTCTCGGGCTTGAAGCCGGCGGCTTCCAGACCGTCCAGCACGGTGCCGAAGTCGTTCGGAGTGGTGTAGACCTCGATGGTGCCATCTTCTTCGGTTACCACGTCGTCGGCACCGGCTTCCAGCGCGGCGTCCATCAGGGCGTCTTCATCGGCGCCCACGAAGGTCAGCACCCCCTTCTTGGTGAACAGATAGGCCACGGAGCCGTCGGTCCCCAGGTTGCCGCCGCACTTGCTGAAGGCGTGGCGCACTTCGGCCACGGTACGGTTGCGGTTGTCGGTCAGGCACTCCACCATGACGGCGGAACCGGCCGGGCCGTACCCTTCGTACACGATGGTCTCGAGCTGCTCGCCGTCACCGCCGCCGGCCCCACGGGCGATGGCGCGGTTGATGGTGTCGCGGGTCATGTTGCTGGTCAGGGCTGCCGCCACCGCCGCACGCAGGCGGGGGTTGTTGGCAGGATCGGCATCACCCAGACGCGCGGAGGTGGTGATTTCGCGGATCAGCTTGGTGAAGATCTTGCCGCGCTTGGCGTCTTGCGCCGCCTTGCGGTGTTTGATGTTGGCCCATTTACTGTGACCTGCCATAGGGACTCTCCGTTATAGTTGGAAATTTCAGTAACACTGGTTGCGCCCAGGGGGAAACGGGAAAGGCCGCATCGCTGCGGCCTTTGTTGCCGATAACGGCTTATTCGTCACCCTTGACGGTGGTCGCAATCGCCAGCTCGCCCAGTTGGGCCGGGTTGGCAAAGCTCGGGGCGTCCGTCATCAGACAGGCGGCCGCCGTGGTTTTCGGGAAGGCGATGACATCCCGGATGTTGTCGGTGCCGGTCAGCAGCATGCTGAGGCGGTCCAGACCGAAGGCCAGGCCAGCGTGGGGCGGGGTGCCGTATTTCAGGGCATCCAGCAGGAAGCCGAACTTCAGGCGCTGCTCGTCCGGGGTGATCCCCAGGATGTCGAACACGGTGGACTGCATCTCGCTGTTGTGGATACGCACAGAGCCGCCACCCACTTCGTAGCCGTTGATCACCATGTCGTAGGCGTTGGCGTAAGCGCCCACCGGGTTCGCTTTCAGCTCGGCCGGGCCCAGGTTGCTCGGGGCGGTGAAGGGGTGGTGCATGGCCGCCAGGCCGCCTTCGCCATCTTCCTCGAACATGGGGAAGTCGATGACCCAGAGCGGCTTCCAGACGTTCTCCACCAGGCCCAGATCGCGGCCCACCTTCAGGCGCAGGGCGCCCATGGCATCGCACACCACTTTCTTGGAGTCGGCGCCGAAGAAGATGATGTCGCCATCCATCGCGCCGGTGCGGGCCAGGATCTCGCGCACGATGGCGTCAGAGAGGAACTTGGCCACCGGGGACTGCACCCCTTCGAGGCCGCTCCCGGCTTCGTTGACCTTCATCCAGGCCAGGCCCTTGGCACCGTAGATGCCGACGAACTTGGTGTACTCGTCGATCTGCTTGCGAGACAGCTCCGCGCCGCCCGGTACCTTCAGGGCCGCCACACGGCCTTTCGGATCCTTGGCGGGGCCGGCGAACACGGCGAACTCCACCTCGGTCAAGAGATCTGCCACATCGACCAGCTCCATGGGCAGACGCAGGTCCGGCTTGTCGGAGCCGAAGCGGCGCATGGCTTCGTCGAAGGTCATGATGGGGAAGTCACCCAGGTCCACGTTCAGGATGTGCAGCCAGAGCTTGCGGATCATCTCTTCCATGATTTCACGCACCTGGGGCGCGGTCATGAAGGAGGTCTCCACGTCGATCTGGGTGAATTCCGGCTGGCGGTCGGCACGCAGGTCTTCGTCGCGGAAGCACTTGACGATCTGGTAGTAGCGATCGAAGCCGGACATCATCAGCAGCTGCTTGAACAGCTGGGGGGACTGCGGCAGGGCGTAGAACTTGCCCTTGTGCACACGGCTCGGCACCAGGTAGTCACGGGCCCCTTCCGGGGTCGCCTTGGTCAGCATCGGGGTCTCGATGTCGAGGAAGCCGTGCTCGTCCATGAAGCGGCGCACGAAGGCACTGGCCTTGGCACGGGTCTTCAGGTACTTGGCCATCTCGGGGCGACGCAGATCCAGGTAGCGGTACTTGAGGCTCACCTCTTCGCTGTTGACCTGGTTGAAGTCAAGGGGCAGCGGCTCGGCACGGTTGATGATGGTCAGCTCGTGGGCGAACACCTCGATGGCACCGGTGGCCATGTCGCTGTTGCGCTGGGAGTCGGGGCGGGTACGCACCACACCGGTCACCTGGATGCAGAACTCGCCGCGCAGCTCGGAGGCCAGGGCAAAGGCGTCCGGCTTGTCCGGATCGAAGAACACCTGCACGATGCCCTCGCGGTCGCGCATGTCGATAAAGATGAGGCCGCCGAGATCACGACGACGATGGACCCAACCGCACAATGTAATGGTCTGCCCGGCATGGGCCTCATTGACCTGTCCGCAATAGATAGAGCGCATGGACTTCTTCCTTCGAAATGGTAGAGAGACGGTTCATCCTGGGTCGCCGGGCACGACTGGCAAGCACCGTCTGTCTCACAGCTGGCCAGATCCTGCTTCTTGCCCGGTTTGAAATCTGTCTCGGGTCATCCGGCTCCCCGAGCCGGATTCTTGCCGCCGTCCCAGGCATGCCCCCGCTCCCGACCGGGATGACGAGTGGGCGCCGGGGTATCGGCTGGCGTCGTTGTCTGGCCACTGCCGGGCCGCGATCATCGTCACCCGGGGGCTCGGTCGCGCGCATTACGACAATGTGGCAAACAAAAGGGTTGGCATTATAGAGGAAAACCTCCATTTGGGTAAAATGGCCCGCAGCCCCCTTTACCCTGTTTTTTGTTGTTCTGGCGCAAAAAGGAGGGCAAAAGTGCGCCAACCTGCCGACAGGAACCATCATGAGCCTCTATTTGGGCCTGCCCCAGTGGTCACACCCGGCCTGGCCCGGCCAGTTGCTGGGGATGAATGCCAGGCCCGCCGAGCACCTCGCCGACTATGCCAGGGTGTTCAACTCCGTGGAGGGCAACACCACCTTCTACGCCTCGCCGACCCCGGAGACGGTGCAGCGCTGGGCCGATGCTGTCCCCGACCACTTTCGCTTCAGCTTCAAGTTTCCCAAGGAGATCAGCCACCAGAGCGATCTGGTGAGCGTGGACAAACAGGTGACGGCCTTCATCCGCCTGCTGGCCCCCTTGCATGACAAGCTGGGGCTGCTCAAGCTGCAACTGCCCGCCCGCTTCGGGCCAGAGGGGCTGGCCCGTCTGGATGCCTTCTTCGCGCGGCTGCCCCAGGATTTCACCTATGCCCTCGAGGTGCGCCACCCCGATTTCTTCGCCAAGGGGGAGGCGGAACGGGCCCTCAACCGGATGCTGATGGCGCGGGGCATCAATCGCATCATGCTCGACAGCCGCCCGCTCTTCTCGGTGCCCGCCACCACGGCCGCCATGATCGATGCCCAGGGCAAGAAACCCAGGTTGCCGGTCCATCTGCTGGCCACGGGGGGGGCCCCGGTGGTGCGCCTGATTGGTTTGCCTCAAATCGAGGACAATCACCCTTTTTTGCCACCATGGTTGCCACATTGGAAACAATGGCTCCAGGAGGGCAAGGATCTCTACCTCTTTGTTCACACCGCCGACAATGCCCGGGCCCCCGAACTCGCACGGCAGATCAGCCGCCTGCTCGGCCAGGAGATGGCCCCCTGGCCGGGAGAAAACGATCGCGCCCGCCAGGGGGTGCTGCCCTTTTGAGCGACCCCCTCCCCGCCCCTTCTCCATCCCCAAAAAAAGCCGCTTTTTTTGTGGTCCCACCGGGGTTGGCGTCAAGACAAACGCCCGCCTTTCCTCTACACTAGCGCCCCAAGTAAGGTCCCGGGCCTGGGTGCATGGCAATGCGTTGCCCACCCCAGCCCGGCACCCTGAGGGCCCGGACCATGGCCCGTTGCGAACAGGGGCAGCCCGAAGGATCCCGGAGCAAGCCACCCCGTTCGTCAACCGGTGACGACGCCATTTCGATGCCCGTCCACCCAAGATTCAATTGAATAAAACAGCCGCCCACCACACCGGCTGTCAGGTTGCGTCAGCATGCACGATCAGATTTTTGCCGCCCCTATCGCCCGTCTGGGAGACTTCTGCTTTGACGAGCAGGTCGTCGACGTCTTCCCCGACATGATCCAGCGCTCGGTGCCCGGTTACAGCAACATCATCTCCGCCATCGGCATGATGGCCGCCCGCTACGCCCAGCCCCAGAGCCGCCTCTACGATCTCGGCTGCTCCCTCGGCGCCGCGACCCAGGCCATGCGCCGCCACGTCACCCAGCCCGGTTGCCACATCACGGCGGTGGATCTCTCCCACCCCATGATCGAGCGGGCCCGCGCCCACCTCTCGGGCTTCAAGTCCGAGGTACCGGTGGATCTGGTGGAGGCGGACATCTGCGACATCCCCATCGAGAACGCCTCCGTGGTGGTGCTCAACTTCACCCTGCAGTTCGTCGCCCCCGAGAAGCGGGCCGCCCTCATCGCGCGCATCTTTGACGGCCTGCGCCCCGGCGGCATCCTCATCCTGAGCGAGAAGTTCCGCTTCGATGACGAGCAGGTCAACGAGCTGCTCATCGACTTGCACCTCGACTTCAAGCGGGCCAACGGCTACAGCGAGCTGGAAATCAGCCAGAAGCGCACCGCCCTTGAGAACGTGATGCGCACCGACACCCTGGCGGTCCATCAGGCGCGCCTGCGGGACGCCGGCTTCACCCACCTGGACCTCTGGTTCCAGTGCTTCAACTTCGGCTCCATGATTGCCATCAAAGCCAGCGACACCAACTAAGCCATGATCGATTTCGCCCATTTTTATCAACTGATCGCCAAGAACCGGTTGAGCCACTGGCTGCACACCCTGCCCGCCCAGCTGCACGCCTGGCAGCACGACAACCTGCACGGGGATCTGCCGCGCTGGAACCGCGCCCTCGCCAAGCTGCCCGTCGTGGACCCCGGCCGGATCGAGCTCAAAGAGCGGGTCGCCATCGGCGGCCCCGATAGCCTGGGAGAGGGTGAGCGCAAGAAGACCGAGAGCCTGTTGCGCCAGCTCATGCCCTGGCGCAAGGGCCCCTTCCATGTGCACGGCATCCACATCGACACCGAGTGGCGCTCCGACTGGAAGTGGGATCGGGTGCTGCCCCACATCAGCCCGCTCCAGGGCCGCTACGTGCTGGACGTGGGCTGCGGCAGCGGCTACCACCTCTGGCGCATGGTGGGGGAAGGGGCGAAACTGGCGGTCGGCATCGACCCGAGCCCGCTGTTCCTCTGCCAGTTCGAAGCCATTCGCCACTTCGCAGGCAACGACCAGCGCGCCCACCTGCTGCCCCTCGGTATCCAGGAGCTGCCGGCGCTGCGCGCCTTTGACACCGTCTTCTCCATGGGGGTGCTCTATCATCGCAAGTCCCCCATCGAGCACATCGAGCAGTTGCGCAACCAGCTCAAAGACGATGGGGAGCTGGTGCTCGAGACCCTGGTGGTGGACGGCGACGAAAACCAGGTGCTGATGCCTTCCGATCGCTACGGCAAGATGCGCAACGTCTGGTTCCTCCCCTCGAGCGCGGCCCTCACACGCTGGGTCGAGCGCTGCGGGTTCACCGAGGTGCGCATCGTCGACGAGAATATGACCAGCACCGACGAACAGCGTCGTACCGACTGGATGATTAACGAGTCCCTGAGTGACTATCTGGATCCACACAATCCTGCACTCACGGTCGAAGGATACCCGGCACCCAAACGTGCCGTACTGATCGCCAGAAAGGCCAAAGACTAGCCGATGGCGGCTGTGGAAGTTACACTGACCCAATTCCAGGAAGCACAGTTAAATGAATGACATGAAAAGCAAATTAAAAGGAATGACCCTGCTCTCCCTGCTCAGTCTCGGCGGGTGTGTCAGTATGGAAAAAGCCCCCCCGGCCCCGACCCTGACGCTGGCCGAGCTGCGCAACGAGATCTCGTTGAGCGAGCAACGTCTGCAAACATCCATGGAACAGCAACAGAAGCAGTATGTGCAGCAACAGCACCTGCTGGTTCAGCTCAACACCGATGTCACCAACATGAAAGAGTCCGTAAAGAAAGTCGACAGCAAGCTGGCTACCCTGCCTCCCGAGCCGCCCAAGGCCATGCCCATTCCCACCGAGAAGTGCCCGGCGCCGAGCCAGGGCCACACCATCGATGGCAAGCTGCTGGTGGGTGAAGCGGAGTGGATCTGGGTTGACGCCGCCAACGACGCCTTCCAGGCCCGGGTCGACACCGGCGCCACCACCTCCTCCATCAGCGCCCAGGAGATCACCATCTTCGAGCGCAACGGCAAGAACTGGGTGCGCTTCTTCCTGAGCCACCAGGAGATGGACGACAAGATCCAGATTGAAGCGCCCCTGGTGCGTCACGTGCGGGTCCGTCAGGCTTCCGCCGACGATCTCGACCGTCGCCCCGTGGTCCGCCTTGCCGTGCGCATCGGCGACATGACCGAGAAGGCCGAATTTACCCTGAAGGACCGCAGCGACATGACCTTCCCCGTGCTGCTGGGCCGTGAATTCCTCAAAGACATCGCCGTGGTCGACGTGGCCCGCGAATATATCCAACCCAAACCCAAGCTCAAGGATGTGAAATAATCCATGGTTTCCCGTAAGCCGTTCTATCTGCTGGTCGCCCTGCTCTACATCGTCGGCCTGGGGATGACCTTCTATCATCACATCGCGCTGGACGTCCCGCTCACGCCGGGTGAAAAGCGCCAGATCTGGTCCATCGAAGCCAAACTCGAGTTCGAGGCCACCGGCGAGCCGGTGATCGCCTCCCTGGCCATTCCGGGCACCCAGCCCGGCTTCACCCTGATGAACGAGAACGCCGCGAGCCCGGGCTATGGCCTGTCGTTCGTGGAAAAGGACGGGGATGCCCGCGCCGAGTGGTCCATCCGCACCGCCTCCGGCCGTCAGGAGCTCTACTACCGGGTCGACATGATGGCCGATGCCCATGCCAAGCCCGCCGCCAACCCGCAGCCGCCCGCCATCGAGAAGCAGATCGAGAGCGAGCCCTACGCCACGGCCATGAAGCAGATCCTGGAGCGCGCCCAGGAGCGCTCCGCCGACGGCTACACCCTGACCCGCGAGATCATCAAGGAGATCGAGAAGCAGGAACAGAACGCCGAGCTGCTCAAGTCCCACAAGAGCCGCGCCAATCTGATTGCCGAGCTGCTCAACAACGCGGACGTCCCGGCCCGGGTGGTTCACGCCCTCAGCCTGGAAGATGGCCGTCGCCGTCAGGAGCTGGTGGATTACCTGCAGGTCTTCAACAGCCCGACCGACTACAAGCTGTTCAACCCGCAAAGCGGTGAACAGGGTCAACCGGCCAACCTGCTGCTGTGGGAGTACAACTCCGGCGCCCTGCTGGACGTCACCGGCGGTCACAACTCCCGCGTCACCTTCTCGATGATCGAGCAGGAGCAACCGGTCAACGTGGCCCTGGCCCAGAAGTTCGAAAAATCCGAGATGATGAACTTCTCGATCCACAGCCTGCCCCTGGAAGAGCAAGCCCTGTTCAAGGGTCTGCTGCTCATCCCCATCGGCGTGCTGATGGTGGTGTTCCTGCGGGTCATCGTGGGGATCAAGACCTCCGGCACCTTCATGCCGGTGCTGATCGCGGTCGCCTTCATCCAGACCTCGCTGGTCACCGGCCTCATCGGCTTCCTGCTGATCGTCGGCACCGGCCTGGTGATCCGCTCCTACCTCTCGAGGCTGAACCTGCTGCTGGTCGCCCGAATATCGGCGATCATCATCATGGTGATCTCGATGATCGGCATCTTCTCGGCGTTCGCCTTCAAGCTGGGGCTGACCGACGGCATGAAGATCACCTTCTTCCCGATGATCATCCTCTCCTGGACCATCGAGCGCATGTCCATCCTGTGGGAAGAAGAGGGTCCCAAAGAGGTGTTCCGCCAGGGCGGCGGCTCCCTGCTGGTGGCGGTCATCGCCTACCTGGCCATGGACAACGAGCTCATTCGTCACCTCACCTTCAACTTCCTCGGCCTGCAGCTGGTGCTGATGGCGACCGTGCTGTTGATGGGTAACTACACCGGCTACAAGCTGAGCGAGCTCAAGCGCTTCAAGCCGCTGGTGGACGAGATGAAGTCTGGTGCCACCCCGGGTAAGGACAAGTAACAGATGTGGTTCTGGCAGAAATACACCAGTCCGTGGAGCCTGTCCCAGGCTGGCATCCTCGGCATGAACAAGCGCAACCACTCCTACATCAGCCGCTACAACCCGCGCCGCCTCTATCCGCTGGTGGATGACAAGCTCAAGACCAAGCGCATCGCGCTGGATGCGGGGGTGACGGTGCCTGAACTCATCGGCACCATCCGCGAGCAGCACGACGTGACTCGCATCACCGCGCTGGTGAAGGACTGGCCGGGCTTCTGCATCAAGCCGGCCCGCGGCTCCGGCGGCAAGGGGATCCTGGTGATCCTGCGCCAGGAGGACGGCCTCTTCTACAAGCCCAACGGCAGCGCCGCCAACGGCCAGGATCTGGAGCGCCATGTCTCCAACATCCTGGCGGGGCTCTATTCCCTCGGCGGCAAGCCCGACGTGGCGCTGGTGGAAGGCCTCATCAACTTCGATGACGTGTTCGACGGCTACTCCTTCGAAGGGGTCCCCGATGCCCGGGTGATCATCTTCAAGGGGTTCCCGGTGATGGCCATGATGCGCCTCTCGACCTCGGCTTCCGACGGCAAGGCGAACCTGCACCAGGGCGCCGTGGGGGTGGGGCTGTGCCTGCGCACCGGCCGCGCCCTGCGGGCGGTGCAGTTTGGCAACCCGCTGCGCCACCACCCGGACACCGGCCTGGATCTCTATGATCTGAAGGTGCCCCACTGGGACACCCTGCTCAACCTGGCGGCCTCCTGCTACGAGATGTCCGGTCTTGGCTACATCGGGACCGACATGGTGCTGGACAAGTTCCGCGGCCCCATGCTGCTGGAGCTCAACGCCCGTCCGGGCCTTGCCATCCAGATCGCCAACGGTCGCGGCCTGGTGCCCAACCTCAAGACCATCGAGAAGCTGGGTCAGGTCAAGATGAACGTGGAGCAGCGGGTCAACTTCGCCAAGGATCACTTCGGTATCTTCGACGAATAGTCCGCCCCCCTTCTGCAAAAACGCGCCCACCGGCGCGTTTTTTTATGGCCGTTCCTGCGCGCAGGGCGCCCCGCCCGAAGGCCGATCCCCGTCACATCCCATGGCGGCGCCCCTTCAATGGCGCGGCACAAGGGGATAAGCTCCTGACCAATGAGGGGTGGCCTGCCCATCGGAGCAGGCCACCCCATGTGCGTGAGGCAGTGCGCCTGCCAGGGGGCACCGATTTGTCGACGACAACGGGGCTTCTCGATGGTAAATTAATCAAATCAAATAGATAGCATCGATCGGGTTTCTCCTATGCAACGTTGGCCCAGCCTGAAGCAGCTCCAGTATCTGGTCGCTCTGGACGAGCACAAGAATTTCAACCGCGCCGCCAAGGCCTGCCATGTCAGCCAGTCGACCCTGAGTACCGGGATCCAGACCCTGGAGGACATGATGAACCTGCAACTGGTGGAGCGGGATCACAAAAGCTTCATCATGACGCCGGTCGGCATGGAAATCGTGGCGCGGGCGCGCAACCTGCTCTCCGATGCCCGGGACCTGATGGAGCTGGGGCAGCAGCAGGGGGGCGTCATGCACGGCACGGTGCGCCTGGGCTGCATCCCCACCATCGCCCCCTTCCTGCTGAGCAAGCTGCTGCAGGTGTGCGGTAAGGCCTATCCGGATCTGGAGCTGCTGCTGCGGGAAGACACCACCACCAATCTGCTCAAGCAGCTGGAGCAGGGGCAGCTCGATCTGCTGATCCTGGCGCTGCCGGTGGAGATCGGCGGCTTCCACAGCAAAACCGTCGGCCAGGATCCCTTCCACATGGTGATGCCCTCCCACATGGCTGCGGGCCTGCACATGCCGTTCGACTACAAGGAGCTGCCCAACCAGAGCATCTTCCTGCTGGAGCGGGAGCACTGCCTGACGGAGCACGCGGTGAGCGCCTGCCGGCTGCGGGACAAGAGCAAGATCAACCCCTTCGCCGCCACCAGTCTGCACACCCTGGTGCAGATGGTGGGGGCCGGTCTTGGCACCACCTTCCTGCCCCAGATGGCCATAGATGCGGGCATCCTCGACAACACGGACCTGGTGGCCATTCCCCTGCCCGGGGAGAAACCCTATCGGGAGATAGGCCTGGTGTGGCGCCCCAGCACCACCCGGGTACAGACCTTCTACAAGATTGCCGAGCTGCTGACGCCGCTCATTACCCCCAAACCGGCGGGGTGATCCAGTGGCTGCCCCCACAGGCGGCCACTCGTCAATGCCGTTGTCATTCAGGTTCCAGGCAGGATCATCGTCTATGATGAACCCCGTGCCCTATCAAGGAGTTGAGATGTTTCGCACCTTGCTGCTGCCCCTGCTGGCCCTGCTTCTCGCCGCCTGCTCCAGCACGCCGGAGCCTCCCCCTCCCGTGCGCCAGAGCGGCGCATTCGACAACTTCTATCAGCAGTGGCGCGGCGTGCCCTATCGCATGGGCGGTACCAGCCGCGCCGGTCTCGACTGCTCCGCCTTCACCCAGCTCGCCTACAGCCAGGTGCTGGGCTTCACCCTGCCCCGCACCACGGAATCCCAGGCGAGCCTCGGCCGCCCGGTGGACAGATACCGTCTCCAGCACGGGGACCTGGTCTTCTTCAAGACCGGCTGGCAGCAGTACCACGTCGGGGTCTACACCGGGGCAGGTGAGTTCATCCACGCCTCCACCAGCAAGGGCGTGATCCGCTCGCGCCTCGACAACGTCTACTGGAACAGCCGCTACTGGCAGGCCCGCAGGCTGGTCCAGTAGGTGCGACCCCCAACATGAAAAGGCCCCGAGGGGCCTTTTCATGTTGTTGCCGGGTCAGTGCTTGCGGTGCCAGCGGGGCGAGGTGGCACGCTCCCCCCAGGGGGTCATGCAGGGCAGCAGGGCCCCCTCGATGACGCCCTCATGGCTCGCCAGCGCCAGGGCAATCTTCTCGTGGAGCAGGCGCAGCAGGTTCTTCTCCTGGCCCGCCAGGGAGTGGCCTGCGGCGAAATACTCCTGCTGATGTTGCAGCGCCAGCTTCTGGGCAAACTCATAGGTATTGAAACTGTCCGGCATGTGCGCGATCACGTCATCCAGCCGAGCCAGCAGGCTATGCAATTCCCTGGTCATGTGCGGTTCTCCCTCCGAGTTGGTGACCCACAATTACCCCTTATTGGATATAAGGCCAATCCGGATGCCTCAAAAATGGGAGCCCGGACACAGTTCCGGACAACGCTGCCCACTGGCAGCCACCCTCTGCCCTCGCCCGGTTTACAAGTCGGCAACGAATCGCTAGATTTGGACCGACTAATCAGTCGGTCACTTTTCGTGCGGAGCATGCCATGGACACCACCGTCACCCCCGCCTCACCGGACAAGTTCTCCCTCCCCGAGCAGCTGCATCGGCTCAGGCAGGCCAGCCAGGCCACCCCCATGCCGGATCTGGCGTCCCGCCGCGCCAGACTTGATGCCCTCAAGCAGGGGCTGCTGCGCCACAAACAGGCACTGTGTCAGGCCCTGGCCCGGGACTACGGCCAGCGCAGCGACTACGACAGCCTGATCGCCGATGTGCTCCCCTGCGTCATGCAGATCAACTACACCCTGAAACGGCTCAAGGGGTGGATGAAACCGGAGTGCCGTCATTCCGGCCTGCTGCTGGCCCCCGCCAGGGTCGAGGTGCACTATCAGCCCCTCGGCGTGGTCGGCATCATGGTGCCCTGGAATTTCCCGGTGATGCTGAGCCTCGGGCCCCTCATCGGCGCCCTCGCCGCCGGCAACCGCGCCATGATCAAGCTCTCCGAGTTCACCCCTCACACCAACGCCGTGCTGCGCACCCTGCTCGATGAGGCCCTCGGCGGTGACGAGGTGGTGGTCATCGAGGGGGATGCGGGGATCGCGGCCGCCTTCAGCGCCCTCCCCTTCGACCATCTCATCTTCACCGGCTCCACGGCGGTGGGTCGGCTGGTGATGGCCGCGGCCGCCCCCCAGCTCACCCCCCTCACCCTGGAGCTCAGCGGCAAGAGCCCCTGTCTCATCGCCCCCGACATGCCCCTGGCCCTGGCGGTGGAGCGGATGATCTTCGGCAAGAGCCTCAACGCCGGCCAGATCTGCGTGGCCCCCGACTACGTGCTGCTGCCGAGGGGGCAGGAGCAGGCCTTTATCGAGGCCTATCAGGCCCATTTTAGCCGCCTCTACCCCCAGGGGCTCGAGAGCCCGGATTATGGCGCCATCATCAACCCCCCCCAGTACGAGCGGCTCATCGCCTGGCTGGAGGAGGCGAGGCAGGCCGGCGCCCAGATCCACTCCTGCGTCACGCCCGCCCGGGATGACGCCACCCGCAAACTGGTGCCCCACCTGCTGACCGAGGTGCCCGGCCACTGCCAGGTGATGCAGCAGGAGATCTTCGGCCCCCTGCTGCCCCTGGTGCCCTATGACGACATCGAGGAAGCCCTGGCCTATGTGGCGGCCCGGGCCCGCCCCCTGGCGCTCTATCTGATGAGCCTGGACGAGACGCTGCAGCGCCGCCTCATCCGGGAGACCCACGCCGGGGGCATGGCCATCAACGAGAGTCTGTTCCAGGTGGCGGCGGACGATGCCCCCTTCGGCGGCATCGGTCCCTCCGGCATGGGCCACTATCACGGCCGCGAGGGGTTTCTCACCTTCTCCAAGGCGAAAACCGTGCTGCGTCGCGGGCGCTTCAGCACAGGCTCCCTCATTCATCCCCCCTATCGGCGCTGGTACCAGCGGCTGATGATGGCCCTGTTCCTGCGTTAGGAGGCGAGATGCGAGAAACCATGACCGACAAACGCCGCCAGATTCTGGATGCCGCCCTGGCCCTGTGCGCAGAGGATGGCCTGCAGGGCGCCGCCACCGCCCGCATCGCCAAGGCGGCCGGGGTGGCCAATGGCACCCTGTTTCATCACTTTCCCAGCAAGGAGGTGCTGATCCAGAGCCTCTACCAGGACATCAAGCTGCGCCTTGGCGCCGCCATCACCGAGGCCGATGCCGCCCTGCCGCTCCAGGCGCAGGCCCGCCACTACTGGCACCAGGCCATGGGCTGGATGCAGGCCCACCCCCGTGAGCTCAGGTTCGTGCTGGGCTTTTTCCACTCCCCCCTGCTGGCCCGCTCCCTGCGCAGCCAGATCCTGGCTGAGACCCTGCATTTTCTGCCGAGCCTGCTCGCCCGGGGCCAGGCCAGCGGCGAGCTGATGTCGGCCCCGCCGCCCCTGATGCTGGAGGTGTGCCAGGGCCAGTTTCTGGCCTGCGCCTCCCTCTTTGTCGATCAGCCTGAACTGGGAGAAGACCCCCACTGGCAGGAGAGCGCCTTCACCCTCTTCTGGTCCGCCATCAGCGGAGGTTCTCATGCGCCCTGACGCCCTGCTTGCCACCGGCAGGCGCCTCTGGATTGGCAGCCTGCTCTGGATCATCGGCCGCACCCTGTGCCGCGCCGCCCGGGTCGACGAGGCGGTGCGCCGCGAGCTTGCCCCCCTGCCGGATGGCCTCACCATCAGGCTGGAGGTAAACGGCATGACCCGGGGGCTGAGTCTCTACAAGTTCGCGGGGCGCTGGCACTGCGGTGAGGAGGCTGGCAGGGCGCATTCGACCTGTGCCCATGACGGCCCCCACCCCCTGCGGGTGCGCTTCAAGCACCCCGCCGTCGCCTTTCGCGCCCTCAGTTTTCGCCTCGGCATCAACCAGGCCTTTTGCGAAAACCGGCTGCTGGTGGAGGGGGATCTCGACGCGGCCATGCACCTGGTGCGAGCGCTTGAGCAGTTGCAGAGCCTGATCCTGCCCGCCTTCATCGCGCGGCCCCTGCTTCGCCACTACCCGGACCCGCATCGCAAGCTCGCGCGGGCCTGCCACATCTATCTGGGTCTTCTGACCGGTTGAACACGAGGAGAACGGGATGAGCCGTTATTACGATTTTTTCTGCCCGGTCAAGCTGATGGCGGGGGAGCAGGCACTGGAACAGTTGCCGGATGCCCTGAGGGGATTGGGAGCTGGCCGCCCCTTGCTTCTCACCGACAAGGGGGTCAGCGGCAGCGGGCTAGCCACCCTGCTGGCCGATGTGATGGCCGAAGGGGCCTTGCCGGTCGCCGCCATCTGGGACGAGATCCCGGCGGACTCCTCCACCGCCGTGGTGGAGCGGATCGCCCGCCACTACCGGGAGCTGGGCTGTGACAGCCTGCTCGCCCTTGGCGGCGGCTCCGTCATCGACACCGCCAAGGCGGTGAACATACTGGCGACCCTGGGGGGCGAGCGGCTGCTCGACTATGCCGGAGCGGATTGCCTGACCCGTCCCCTCAACCCCCTGGCGGTGGTCCCCACCACGGCGGGGACCGGCTCCGAAGTGACGCTGGTGGCAGTGATCAAGGATGAAGGGAGCGGGCGCAAGGTGCCCTTCACCTCCCCCTTCCTGCTGCCCCGGCTGGCGGTGCTGGATCCCCGCTTCACCCTGGGGCTGCCGCTGCCCATCACCGCCGCCACCGCCATGGATGCCATGACCCACGCCATCGAGGCCTTCATCGGCAACGGCAAGAACCCGGTCAGTGACGCCCTGGCCCTGATGGCGGTGGAGAAGATTGCCACCGCCCTGCCCAGGGTGCTGGCCCACCCGACAGACAAGGGCCTGCGGCTGCAACTGGCAGAGGGCTCCACCCTGGCGGGCATGGCGTTTTCCAACTCCATGGTGGGGCTGGTGCACGCCCTCGGCCACAGTCTGGGGGCACGCTGCCACCTGCCCCATGGCCTCTGCATGAACCTCTTCCTGCCCACCGTGCTCGACTACAACCGGCCCGGCATCGACCCCGAGCTCGCCCGCCTGCTGCTGCCCCTGGTGGGGCCGGAGTGCTTTGCCGCGACCCCGGCCGAGGGGAGACCCCAGGCCACCATCGAGGCGTTGCAGGCACTGCGCGATACCCTGTGGCAGACGGTCAAGCTGCCCCGCACCCTGCGGGAGGCGGGCCTCACCGACAAGGCGCTGCTGCCCGGGATCCGGGATCTCGCCATCAACGACGGCGCCCTGCTCTACAACCGCAAGGATGCGGACAGGGAACAGTTGCTGGCCCTGCTGGAGCGGGCCTGGGAGTAGCAGGCCCCTTGCCCGTCAGACATCGGGGGTGAAGACCCCGGTGGAGAGATAGCGATCCCCCCGATCGCAGATGATCGCCACCACCACCCCCTGCCCGATCTCCGCCGCCACCCGCAAGGCCCCGGCCACGGCGCCACCCGAGCTGACACCGCAGCAGATCCCCTCCTCCCGCGCCAGGCGGCGCATCATGACGAGGGACTCTTCCAGTGTCACATCCAGCACCCCATCGACCCGCGCAGGCTCGAAGATGGCGGGCCGGTAGGCCTCGGGCCAGCGGCGAATGCCGGGGATCTGGCTCCCCTCGGCCGGTTGCAGGCCGATCACCGCCACCGCCGGGTTTTGCTCCTTGAGGTAGCGGGAGACCCCCATGATGGTGCCCGTGGTGCCCATGGCCGAGACGAAGTGAGTGACCGCCCCGCCGCTCTGGCGCCAGATCTCGGGGCCGGTGGAGCGGTAGTGGGCATCCGGGTTGGCGGGGTTGTTGAACTGATCGAGCACCAGCCCCTCCCCCCGCGCCTGCATCGCCAGGGCGAGGTCTCGCGCCGCTTCCATGCCCTCTTCCACCAGCACCAGCTCGGCGCCGTAGGCCTGCATGGCGTCGCGCCGCTCCTGGCTCATGTTGCTCGGCATGATGAGTCGCATCCGGTAACCCCGGGACGCCGCCACCATGGCCAGCGCGATGCCGGTATTGCCGGAGGTGGCCTCGATGAGCCGGGCTCCTGGCGCTAAGTGACCACTCGCCTCTGCCTGCCTGATGAGGTTCAGCGCCGCCCTGTCCTTGACGGAGCCGGCGGGGTTGTTGCCCTCCAGCTTCACCAGCAGGGTGACGCCGGGGTGCGGATTGATGCGGCGCAGCGCCAGCAGCGGGGTGTTGCCTATCAGATCGTCCAGGGTGGCGAAGGCCATGACGGATCCATCCTCTCTCAATGTTCTATACCTTGCCTTGCGACCATTCGCAGGCCGGCCAGTGTAAGCGAGCCCGCCATGGGCGCAAAGAATGGCGTTGGCAAACCCTGTCCGCCATGTTCTGATCTTCCCATTCACCCAGAGAGGACTCCCGATGAGCGACATCCTTCACCAGGCCGATCAGCAGCAGTTTGTCTGCACCGTGGACGGCAAGCTCTCCCGCCTTGCCTATCGCCGGCTGGACGCCACCACGGTGGACGCCTACAGCACCCAGGTTCCCCCCGAGCTGCGCGGACAGGGGATTGCCGACAAGCTGGCCCGCCGCTTCTACGACTGGACCCTCTCTGAGGGGCTCACCATAGTGCCGAGCTGCAGCTACATCGACGTCTGGTTGCGCCGCAATGCCGGTTGAAGCCGGGGCGCTGCGGGAGGCGCACCTGCGGGCCTGCACCGAGGCCCTGCTGCGGGCCGATCACCCGCGCATGGATTGCCTCCGGGCTGCGCGGGAGCTGGCGCTGCCCGACTGGGCCCTGGGGGCGGGCTTCGTGCGCAACCTCATCTGGGATCACCTCCATCACAAGGCCGAACCCACCCCGCTCAACGACATCGATCTTATCTATCTGGACAGCGCTGATCCGACTGGATTGAAGGAGGCCGATCACGAAGCCTGGCTCGCCGCCAGGATGCCAGGCCAGTTGTGGGAGGTGCGCAACCAGGCCCGCATGCATCTGCGCCAGCAGGTGCCTCCTTTTGCCAGCTCGCTCTCGGCCCTCAGCCACTGGGTGGAGATACCCACCTGCATCGGAGTCCGCCTGTTGGCAGATGATGCGTTCGAGTGGCTGGCCCCCTACGGCTTTGCCCCCAACTGGTCCCTGGTGGTGAGCCCCAATCCGCGCTGTCGCCAGGAGAGCTGTATCTTTAGCGAACGGGTCAGGGCCAAGGAGTGGCAACGCATCTGGCCTGACCTTGTGGTGAACTGGCCATGAGCGGATTGCAAAGGGCCGACAACCTTGGGCACACTAAGAAAAAGATGTTTGTAACTCAATGGGTTAAATAATGCGCGACTTCTTCTCTCTCGAGCGCTGGCTGCCGGGGCTCGCCGCCTTGCTGCAATACCAGCGGGCCTGGCTGATGCCGGATCTTCGCGCTGGTCTCTCGGTCGCGGCCGTGGCCCTGCCCGTGGCCATCGCCTATTCGGAGCTCGCCGGGGTGGGCGCCATCGTCGGCCTCTACTCCTGCATCCTGCCCATGGTGGTGTATGCCCTCTTTGGCACCTCCCGTCAGCTCATCGTCGGTCCGGATGCCGCCACCTGCGCGGTGATCGCCGCCGTGGTAACGCCGCTCGCCGCCGGGGATCCCACCCGTCACTGGCAACTGGTGATGACCATGACCGCCATGACCGGCTTCTGGTGCCTCATCGCCAGCCGCTTCAAGCTGGGGGTGCTGGCAGACTTTCTCTCCCGCCCCATCCTGATGGGGCTGCTCAACGGGGTGGCCATCACCATCATGGTGGGCCAGCTCTCCAAGATCTTCGGCTTCACCTTCAGCGAGCGCTACCTGATAGAGCGGATCCTGAACGGCACCAGCTACATTACCCAGACCCATCTGCCCACCCTGGCCATGAGCCTGACGGCCCTGCTCACCCTGCTGCTGGCCAAGCGCTACAGACCGGCCTGGCCCTCCTCCATGGTGGCCATGGTGGTGACGGCGGCCCTGGTGTGGCTGTTCAATCTCGGCCGCGTCGACATCGCCACCCTGGGGACCATCGGCTCGGGGCTGCCCGCCTTCCAGATGCCGGACTTTCCCCCCGGGCTTATCCGTGAGCTGGTGCTGCCCGCCCTCAACCTCGCCATGGTGAGCTTCGTCTCCATGATGCTCACCGCCCGCAGCTTCGCCGCCAAGAACGGCTACGAGATTGATGCGGACAAGGAGTTTAGGGCGCTGGGCATGGCGAACCTGGCCGCCGCCGCCTCCCAGGGGTTTGCCATCAGCGGGGCGGATTCGCGCACCGCGGTGAACGACGCCAACGGCGGCAAGAGCCAGCTGGTCTCCATCATCGCCGCCGCCGTCATCGCCCTGGTCACCTTCTACCTGACGGCGCCGCTGCAATACATTCCCACCGCCGCCCTCGGCGTGGTGCTGGTGATGGCCTCCCTGTCGCTCACGGATTTTCGCGGCCTCTGGGCCCTGCGCGACTCGGATCGCGCCGCCTTCTGGCTCGCCCTGGTGACCTTTGTCAGCGTGCTCACCATGGGGGTCATTCCGGGCATCACCCTCGCTGTCCTGCTGGGGCTGTTCCAGTTCCTGCGCAACGTGATGCGCCCCACCGACCAGCTGCTCGGCATGGACGACGAGGGCGTGGTGCGCACCCTGGGGGACAACGAGCAGGCCAAGGCGATTCCCGGCATCCTGGTCTACCGCTTCAACTCCCCGCTCACCTACTTCAACGCCCCCTACTTCAAGCGGCGGGTGCTGGCACTGCTGGTGCAGGATCCCCACAATCCCAGGTGCCTGGTGGTGGATGCGGTGGCCTGCTTCACCCATCAGGACATCAGCGTGATGAGCATGGTGGGAGAGCTGCACAAGGAGCTCAAGCGGCGCGGCATCCACATGGTGATGGCCGGTCGGCACGGCCAGATGAGCCAGTGGTTCAAACAGGCGGGTATCCGGGTCGGCGAGGATGGCATCATCCTCTGCCCCGACATGTACCAGGCCCTGCGCATGACCCGCTGTTACCGGGAGCCGGTGTTCCGGGATGACGAGGGGGTGGAGAGCACCACGGATGCCCTGCTCACCCGCTGGCCGCACGATGACGACCTGCCCGACTCGGCGCGCCTCACCCGCCCCAGCGAGCAGGAGGCCGGCGCCACGCCGGTCTGAGACACATCCTCTGGTCGCAGGCCCCCTCCTCCTGCGACCAGGATTGCACCCCGCCCCCGCTTGGTGTTAAATGCCCCTCCAGTTGGCCCTGACGAGGGCCATCGCCAGCACCTGGATATCCCATGCAGACTCAATCCCACGCGGGCCCGGGCTCCCTGTTCGCCCTGACCTGGCCACTGTTCATCGATCTGGCCCTTCACTTTCTGACCGGGGCCCTCAACACCTTCATGGTGGGCCACGTCTCCTATCAGGGGGTGGCGGCCCTCGCGGTGGGCAACCAGGTCTTCGATCTCGCCATCACCCTGTTCAGCTTCGTCAGCATCGGCACCAGCGTGGTGATCACCCAGTATCTGGGGGCGGGAGACAAGGAAAAAGCCCGCGTCGTCATCCACACCGCCATCGGCTTCAACCTGCTGGTGGGACTGGTGGCCGCGGTCGGCGTCATGGCGGGGGCCGGCACCATGCTGGCGCTGATGAACCTGCCTGCCCACCTGATGAGCGACGGCAGCCTCTACCTGCAGATCATCGGGCTTTGCCTGCTGCCGGAGGCGGCGGCCCTCTGTCTGGCCGCCACCCTGCGTGCCCACGGCCACACCCGCCAGGCCATGTACGTGACCCTCATCGTCAACCTCATCACCTTCGTCGGCAACCTGCTGCTGCTCTATGGCTGGTTCGGCCTGCCCCAGCTCGGGGTCGCCGGGGTCGCCATCAGCACGGTGGCCGGGCGCATCGTCGGGGTGGTGCTGCTGGTATGGCTGGTGGCGCGCAAGACCGGCATCCGGCTGCGTCTGCCCGAGATCGTCCGCCCAAGCCGCGCCATGCTGGACAAGGTGCTGCACATCGGGCTGCCAGCGGCGGGGGAGAACCTCTCCTGGATGCTGCAGTTCATGGTGGTGACCGCCTTCGTCGGCCTGCTCGGCGACAAGGCGCTGGCGACCCAGTCCTACTTCTTCCAGATCTGCCTGTTCATCCTGCTGTTCGGCCTCTCCATCGGCCTTGGCAACGAGATCATCATCGGCCACCTGGCGGGGGCCCGACGCTTCGATCAAGCCTATCGCCAACTGATGAAGAGCCTGAAACTCGGCCTCATCGTCACCGCCGCCATCGCCATCGCCGCCGCCCTCAACGGCCGCGCCATCATCAGCCTGTTCACCGACGACGCCGACATCATCACCCAGGTGGCGCAGCTCTTCCTCATCAGCCTCATCCTCGAACCCGGTCGCACCTTCAATCTGGTGGTGATCAACGCCCTGCGCGCCACCGGGGATGCCCGTTTCCCGCTCTACATGGCGCTCGTCTCCATGTGGGGCATTGCCGTTCCCCTGGCCTATTTCCTTGGTATCATGCAGGGCTATGGCCTGGTAGGCATCTGGCTGGCCCTCGCCTGCGACGAGTGGGTGCGCGGTCTGGCCATGTTCTGGCGCTGGCGCAGTCGTCGCTGGCAAAACAAAATTCTTGTCGAAACATAAGCGGAATCACCATGAAGAAAATCGGACTCTTGTTGACGGCCATCCTGCTCAGCCCGCTCGCCATGGCGCAAACCGCCCCGGCGACCCCCAAGGCGCAGGCTCCCCAGACCTGGTATGTGGCCCCCATCGTCATCGACGAGACCAGCGAAGCCCAGAAGGCCCTGACCAAGGAGTTCACGGCCCAGATGATCAAGACCATCAAGATCAACGAGTACCAGACCGGCAAGGCGGTGGGCAAGACCAAATCGCCCAAGTGGCTGATCCGCACCAAGCTGATGCCCGCAAGCCAAGAGCCCCT
The DNA here is from genome assembly GCF_017939325.1 of Aeromonas sp. MaB10011B. NCBI lineage: Bacteria > Pseudomonadati > Pseudomonadota > Gammaproteobacteria > Aeromonadales > Aeromonadaceae > Aeromonas > Aeromonas sp. MaB10011B. The sequence continues at coordinate 125,691 of NZ_JAGKRK010000004.1, forward strand.
GGTCGGCAAGAAGCACCCGCAGGGCCTCACCTACGGCAAGGGCATCCCCACCCAGGAGATCGTCGGCGAGCTCATCATGAACGGCACCCTGGTGGCCCACATCGGTCAGGGCTGGCGCGAACCCATCGTGCCGGGCACACCGGTGGCGGAGAAGATCTCCATCGCCAACTACCAGTACGCCATCGGCAACGAGGCCAAGGCGCCGGATCTGGAAGAGCTGGCGGCGCAGATCGGTTTCGAGGCAGGCAAGGTGATTGCCAGAGACGGCAAGCCCCTGCCCGAGAAGAAAAAGAAAAAAGAGTAAACGGCTCACCCGTTTCCAGTCAGGGGCCTCGCGCCCCTTTCTGTTGCCCGCCCCGTTGCAGACCCCCTCTCCCGAATGTGAAGCGGATCCCGCTTCTTTCCTCTGCTGCCCCAGGGTCAGCAGGCAATCATCTTGTAATTCAAACAGTTAAAAATCGCCCTTCCCATGCAGCAAATCCGTGGCCCCGAATTGGATCGGGATCACGTTTCTCCCCGGCAGTAAGGGGTACTTTGGTCTTGCAGGCACAATCAAACGACAACAAGGAGGCTTCATTACATGTTTCCGGAGTACAGAGATCTCATCTCGAAACTGAAGAGCAGTGATGTCCATTTCCAGAAGAAGTTTGACTTGCACAACGACCTGGATGTGGAGATCAGAAAGCTGGAGAAACACCACGCCAGCGACTACAGCTCCGAGGTGAAGGATCTGAAAAAACAGAAACTTAAACTGAAAGAGGAGATATACGACATCCTCAAACAACATCCACACTAGACGCCTCGACGAATACCTGGATAAGCAACTTATCCTGCCAGCCCGGCCCGACGCCGGGCTTTTTGTTGGCCGCCCCAAGGCGCGGCAACGGCCACTTCCCTTGGCACCGGAAAACGAAGCGGGCCAATGGCCCGCTTTGTCTTACCTGTTTCACCCCATGATCACACCGGCGGATGGAAATGGCTGGCCTCGCGGGTAGCCATCTCCTCGTAGGTGGCCCACTTCTGCCACGCCACTTTTTGCGCCACCTGCATCAGCCGCTGTGCCTCTTCCGGGTGGCTCTGGGCCAGCACCCGATAACGGGTCTCCTCCTGCCGGTATTCGGCGAGCGGGATGGAGGGGCGCAGGCTGTCGAGGCTGAAGGGATTCTGCCCGGCACTGCGCAGTACCGGGTTGTAGCGCATCAGCGGCCAGTGGCCCGAATCGACCGCACGCTTCTGTTGGGCCAATCCCTGCTCCATGTCGATGCCGTGGGCGATGCAGTGGCTGTAGGCGATGATAAGGGACGGGCCCGGATAGGCCTCCGCTTCCCGCAAGGCCTGCAGCGCCTGCTGCGGGTTGGCACCAAAGGCGATGCGGGCGACATAGACGTTGCCGTAGGAGATGGCCTGCAACGCCACATCCTTCTTGGCCAGCGTCTTGCCTCCCGCCGCGAACTTGGCGACGGCGCCGAGCGGGGTCGATTTCGACATCTGGCCACCGGTGTTGGAGTAGACCTCGGTATCCATCACCAGCACGTTCACATCGCGGCCGGAGGCGAGCACATGGTCGAGCCCTGATGAGCCGATGTCATAGGCCCAGCCATCGCCGCCGATAATCCAGACCGAGCGCCGCACCAGCTGATCAATCAAGGAGAGCAGCTCGCGGGCCTTGCCGGATTTCACCTCTTCCAGCCGCTCCCGCACTTGCGCGACCCGGGTGCGCTGGGCGCGGACCTCCGACTCCAGCCGCTGCGGGGCGCTAATCAGGGTATCGACCAGCTCGGCGCCCAGCTCCCCCTTCATCGCTTCAAGGGCCGCCACCGCCTGACCGTGATGCTGATCGGCGGTGAGACGAAAACCAAAGCCAAACTCGGCGTTGTCCTCAAACAGGGAGTTCGACCAGGCCGGCCCCTTCCCTTCGCCATTCTTGGCCCACGGCGTGGTCGGCAAGTTGCCGCCGTAGATGGAGGAGCAGCCGGTGGCGTTGGCCACCAGCATGCGATCCCCAAACAACTGGGTCAGCAGCTTGAGATAGGGGGTCTCGCCACAACCGGCGCAAGCGCCGGAGAACTCGAACAGGGGTTCGAGGAACTGGGTGCCGCGCACCGTGGAGAAATCCACCCGCTCGCGGGCAGGCCACGGCAGGCTCTCGAACCAACGCAGCGCCTGCTTCTGACCAGCCAGATGGGGGGCCTTGTCCATCATGGCGATGGCGCGCTCGCCTTCATGGCTCTCATCCGCTCCGGTCCGCACTGGACAAGCCTGCACGCACTGGCCGCAGCCGGTGCAATCCTCCGGATAGAGCTGCAAGGTGTAGCGGCTGTCGGGGAAGCCCTTGGCGGTGACGGGCACCGACTGCGCTACCTCGGGGGCGGTCGCCAGCCAGTCCTGATGGTAGAACTTGGCCCGCAGCGCCGCATGGGGGCAGACAAAGACGCAGTTGCCGCACTGGATGCAGATATCCGAATTCCAAATCGGGATCTCGCGGGCGATATCCCGCTTCTCGAAGCGGCTGGTGGCGGTGGGGTAAGTGCCATCCACCGGCAGCATGGAGACGGGGATCAGATCGCCGCGCCCCGCCAGCATCTCGCCAGTGACCCGCTGGACAAACTCGCTGCCACCCGGCGCCAATGGCAGCGGATAGTCGCTGATCTGCTCCTCACCGGCCGGGATGACCACCTGATGGAGGTGGGCCAAGGTGTCATCCACCGCCGCGAAGTTGCGCTCGACCACTTCGGGCCCCTTGCGGGCATAGCTCTTCTCGATGCTCTCCTTGATCAGCGCAATCGCCTCATCCCGCGGCAAGATGCCGGCCAGGGCGAAGAAGCAGGTCTGCATGATGGTGTTGATGCGATTGCCCATGCCGTTACGCTCGGCCACCCGATCCCCATCGATGCAGTAGAGGCGGATATCGAGGGCGCGGATGCGGGCACGCAGCCGCTCGGGCAGCTCGGCCCAGACCCGGTCGGGCTCATAGGGGGCGTTGATCAGCAGGGTCGCCCCTTCGGCGGCGTGCTCCAGCAGGTCTACCGACAGGGCAAAGCCCCACTGGTGGCAGCCGATAAAGCTCGCCTGCTCGATAAGCCAGGGGGCGTCGATGGGCTCGGGGCCAAAGCGCAGGTGGGAGACGGTGCGCGAGCCCGACTTCTTGGAGTCGTAGACGAAGTAGCCCTGGGCGTGGAAGCCCTCCAGCTCGCCGATGATCTTGATGCTGTTCTTGTTGGCGCCCACCGTGCCATCGGCACCGAGGCCGAAGAAAAGCGCCCGCACCCGGCTGGCAGGTTCCAGATCACCGATGGGGTGCCAGGCCAGACTGAGGCCGGAAACGTCGTCCACTATCCCCACGGTAAAGCGCGGGCGCGGCGCATCGGAGGCCAGCTCCTCGAACACCGCCGCGCACATGGCGGGGGTGAACTCTTTGGAAGAGAGGCCATAGCGACCGCCACTGAGCCAGGGCAGCCGCTTGATAAGGCCGCGCTGCAAGCCGTCGATGAGGGCGCTCTGCACATCCAGCAGCAGCGGCTCGCCGCCTGCCCCCGGCTCCTTGGTACGATCCAGCACCGCCATGCGCCGTACGCTCTGCGGTAGCGCGTCGAGCAGCGCCTGCACCGGGAAGGGGCGATAGAGGCGAATGACCAGCACCCCGGTCTTGCGATCCTGCTGGTTGAGCCAATCCACCGTCGTGCGGGCGGTGGCCGCCCCCGAGCCCATCAGCACGATGACGTCGGTGGCATCGGGCGCGCCGTGGTACTCCACCAGCCGGTAGTGACGGCCGGTCAACTCGCCGAGGCTCTCCATGCACTGCTGCACCCGCGCCGGCACCGCTTCGTAGAAGGGGTTGACGCTTTCGCGGGACTGGAAATAGGTATCCGGGTTCTGGGCGGTGCCGCGCATCACCGGATGATCCGGGTTGAGGGCCCGCGCACGGTGGGCCCGCACCCAGTCGTTGTCGATCAGCGCCCGGATCTCATCTTTGTGCAGGGCGGTGATCTTGTTCACCTCGTGGGAGGTTCGGAACCCGTCGAAGAAGTGGATAAAGGGCACCCGGCACTGCAGGGTGACGCTGTGGGCGACCAAGGCCAGGTCCTGCGCCTCCTGCACCGAGCCGGAGGCGAGCATGGCAAAGCCGGTGCTGCGCGCCGCCATCACGTCCTGATGGTCGCCAAAAATCGACAGCCCCTGCGCCGCCAAGGATCGGGCCGCCACATGGAACACCGCCGAGGTCAATTCGCCGGCGATCTTGTACATGTTGGGCAGCATCAGCATCAGCCCCTGACTGGCAGTGAAGGTGGTGGCGAGCGCCCCCGCCTGCAGGGCGCCGTGTACCGTGCCGGCCGCCCCCCCTTCACTCTGCATCTCCACCACCGTGGGGATGTTGCCCCACAGGTTGGTCTGCCCCTGTGCCGCCCAGGCGTCGGCCAGTTCGGCCATGGTCGAGCTCGGGGTGATGGGGTAGATGGCACACACTTCGCTCAGCTGGTACGCCACCCGGGCTGCGGCTTCGTTGCCGTCAACCATGATCAGTTCATGTTTCATTGGGACTCCTCCGGTTGGCGAAGCTCGATGGCGTGGCAGGGGCACTGGTCGTGGCAGGCACCGCAGCCGGTGCAGCGCTCGGCATCCACCCGATACCCCAGACCCGGCCCCAACTTGGCGATGGCCTGCTCGGGGCAACTGCCGTAGCAGCCGTCACACTCGAAGCAGTTGCCGCAGGAGTAGCAGCGCGCCGCCTCGTAGCGGGCTGCCGTCTCGTCCAGCCCGCCGATGATCTCGCCAAAGTCGTCCCGCGCCGAGGGCGGTTTGACCGGCTGGCTGCTGGCCGGCGCATGGGTCTGGAACCAGAGCTGCAACTGCTCCGGCCCCACCAATGAATAGGAAAGCGGCTTGTGGTAGAGGCGACCGCGCAGCCAGGCATCCATGTGGCGCGCCGCCTTCTTGCCGTGGCCGGTGGCGATGGTGACGGTGCGCTCGGAAGGCACCATGTCACCGCCGGCAAACAGACCCGGTACATCCGTCATCAGGTTCTCGCCAACCTGTACTACTCCCTCCTTGTTGACCCGCACGCCGGGGATGCTCTCCAGCACCGAAAGGTCGACCTCCTGACCCAGCGCCAGAATGAGGGAGTCTGCTTCGAGGGTTTCAAACTTGCCGGTGGGCACCGGCTTGCCCTCGGCATCCAGCGCCATCACCTCCACCTCGATGTTGGTACTGTCGAGCTGGCGGATGGTGCGCAGCCAGTTGATCTTGATCCCCTCCTCCTCGGCCTCATCGGCTTCAAAAGCGTGGGCTGGCATATGGTCCCGGTCGCGGCGGTAGATGATCATCGCCTCCTCGACCCCGAGGCGACGAGCGGTACGGGCCGCATCCATGGCGGTGTTGCCGCCGCCGTAGATGGCCACCCGCCGTCCCAGTTTTGGCGGTGGCAGTCCTTTCTCTTCGGCCAGACTCGCCTGTTCTAGGAAGCTCACCGCATCGAGGATCTTGCCCGCCTCCCGGGCCGGAATATCGACCCGCTTTGCCAGATGGGCACCGATGGCCATGAAGACGGCGTCAAAGCCCCCCTCGTCACGCGCCTTGAGCACATCCTCCACCTTGTGGTTGAGGGTCAGGGTGACACCGGCCGCGACGATGCGGGCCACCTCCCGATCCAGCACATCGCGAGGCAGGCGGTAGGCGGGAATGCCGAAACGCAGCATGCCGCCCGCCAGCGGCCCTGCCTCGCGGATCTCCACCTGATGGCCGAGCCGATTGAGGTGCCAGGCGCAGGAGAGGCCGGAGGGACCGGCACCGATCACCAGCACCTTCTTGCCGCTGGCAGGGGCAGGTGGCACAGGCAGCCAGCCCCGGGCCAGCGCCTCGTCGCCGAGGAAGCGCTCGATGGCGTGGATGGAGACGGCATCATCCACCTGGGCACGGTTGCAGGCGCTTTCGCAGGGGTGATAGCAGACCCGCCCGTGGACCGCAGGCAGGGGATTTTCTTCGATCAGTCGTTGCCAGGCCGCCTCAAAGCGGCCTGCTTCGGCCAGGGCGAGCCAGGCCTGGATGTTCTCGCCAGCCGGGCAGGCGTGGTTGCAAGGTGGCAGGGCCGGCCGCCAGACGGGCAGCCGGGTGCGGACCGGGCCTGTTCCCGTTTTCTGGGAGAGATCCGGCTGTGGGGTCATATCCAGTTGTTTGCTCATACATTGCTTTCTTCTTTTTGTGTGACAGGCCCCATCCGATGGCGCTTGATACCGTTTTGCCTGGGCAGACGGTGGCCGGAGAGGGAAGAAACGAAAGCGTCAGAAACTGGAAGCTGGCCCGATGATGGGCCGTTTTTTGTACGACATGGTGGATCAGGATCAATAAATGTTGCGCTTTATGGGTCGCCCCCTTCACAACCGGATCCCCGTCACACCCCGCAGCCATTCGGGCCTGTCGCCCGAGCCCCCTCGCCGCCCTCGACATGGGCAGCAGGAGAAGATTGCCGCCCGGGGCAGGAATCGTTATCTTCCCCTCTTCACAGGAATCGCCACAGCACAAGGACCAGGACATGCCGACCCTCGCCAGCATACATCTCTACCCCATCAAATCGACGGCAGGCATGCCGCTGGAGCGCGCCCAGGTGACCCAGGAGGGACTTGCCGGGGATCGCCGCTACATGGTGGTCAAACCGGATGGCACCTTTATCACCGCCCGCACCCATCCCCAGTTGCAGCAGGTGGTGGCCACCCCCGTCCAGGGGGGGCTGCAACTGCGCTATCCGGGTCTGCCCCCCCTTGCCCTCATGGAGGCGGCATTCAGTCGCGCCCCTCAGCACACCGGTGTCTGGGGGGATCGCTTTACCGCCTTGCACACCGGGCCCGACGCCGATGAGTGGCTGAGCCGGGTGGCGAGGGAACCGGTGCGCCTGCTCTGGCTCGGGGAGGCATCCGATCGTTTTCGGGAGAAGACCGGCACCCGGGTAAGCTTTGCGGACGGCTACCCCTTGCTGCTCATCAGCCAGGCTTCCCTTGAGGATCTCAACCTGAGATCCGATGCCTTGCACCAGATGAGCCAGTTTCGTACCAACCTGGTGGCGAGCGGCACCCGCCCCTTCGAAGAGGATGGCTGGAAGCGGATCCGCATCGGCGAGGTGGAGTTTCGGGTGGACAAGCCGTGCAGCCGCTGCATCATGACCACGGTGGAGGCAGGCACGGAGCGCTTCAATGCCCTGAAAGAGCCGCTGGCCACCCTCACCCGCTACCGCCGTGGCGAAGATGGTGAGGTCTATTTCGGCCAGAATCTGGTGGCCCTGAACGAGGGGTGGATTGAGGCGGGCAGCGAGATCGAGGTGCTGGAGCGAGCCCGGGCGCCGGTCTACCCCAACGCGGCCCCGAAAAAGCGGGAGCTGGTGTGCGTCGCCCGGGAACCCCTGGCCCGGGATCTGGAAACCTTCTGGTTCGAGGCCGCCGACGGCGAGCCCCTGCCCGACTACCTGCCTGGCCAGCACCTGCCCATCAGCCTCGATATCAAAAACACACGGGTTCAACGCCGCTACACCCTGAGCTCCACGCCGGAGCGGCCCGAGCGTTACAGCATCAGCGTCAAGAAGCTGGCCGATGGCCGCCTCTCCCCCTGGCTGCACCATGAGCTGCGCGTGGGCGATCACCTGCTGGCCGCCCCCCCGGCCGGCGAGTTTCACTTAGGGTCCGAGCGCAGGCTGCTCCTGCTCTCGGCGGGATCCGGTGTCACCCCCATGCTCTCCATTGCCCGCACTCTGGCACTACGGGGGGAGCTCGGTGACGTCCACTTCATGCACCTGTGTCGCAGCGAGGCGGATATTCCTGCCGCCAGCGAGCTGCACGCCATGGCGCAGCAGGGAATGACCCTCACCCTGATCCTGAGCCAGCCTGACAAACACTGGCAGGGACTCAGCGGCCGTCTGAATGACGATCATCTGGGCCGGATCCGGGATTTGCAGGAGCGGGAGGTGTTCATCTGCGGCCCCCACGGCTTCATGGCCGATGCAGCCAACCGGCTGACCGCCCTCGGCGTACCGGCCGGGCGCATCCGCCAGGAGAGCTTTGGCGGGGCCCTGCTCTCGGTGGCCCGCCCCCATCAGGCGGTGCAACTGCGTATCGGCGAGCGGGAGTTTGCGGGCAACAACCAGGGCACCGTGCTGGATCAGGCCAACAAGCAGGGGGTAGAGCTGCCCTGGAGCTGCCGTGCCGGCATCTGCGGCAGTTGCAAGCAGACCCTGGTCTCGGGCGAGGTGGATCACCCCGATGCCCCCGCCATCAGCGCCGCCGAGCGTGCCGAGGGCAAGATCCTCACCTGCTGCGCCGTGCCCCTGACGGATCTGGTGATCAAATAGGGTGATCGGGGGGCAAAACCCCGTCCCCGGAATGCAAAACGGCTGCCCGAGGGCAGCCGTTTTCTTTAGATGACTGGCTATCAGCCACGCAGGGCGGCGATGCGCTGCTCGATGGGCGGGTGGCTCATGAACAGCTCGCTCATGGAGCGCTTGCCGTTGATGCCGAACGCCATCATGGAACCCTCCATCTGCGGCTCGGCACCGCGGGCGAGACGCTGGAGCGCGGCGATCATCTTGTCGCGGCCGGCCAGCTTGGCGGCACCGGCGTCGGCACGGAACTCGCGCTGACGGCTGAACCACATGACGATGATGGAGGCGAGCACGCCGAACACCATCTCCAGCACGAACACGGTGATCATGTAGGCGAAACCGCCGGTGCTGCTGCTCTCTTCCTCGTTGTTGGAGCTGAAGAAGTTGCTGATGACGCCGGCCACGATGCGGGCGAAGAACATCACGAAGGTGTTCACCACCCCCTGGATCAGGGTTAAGGTCACCATGTCGCCGTTGGCCACGTGGCTCACCTCGTGGGCCAGCACGGCTTCCGCCTCGTCGCGGCTCATGCTGTAGAGCAGACCGGAGGAGACGGCGACGAGGGAGTCGTCACGGCGGGCGCCGGTGGCAAAGGCGTTCATCTCGGGGGAGTCGTAGATCCCCACTTCCGGCATCTTGATGCCAGCCTCACGGGCCTGACGGGCAACAGTGCTCACCAGCCAGTGCTCGGTCTCGTTGCGGGGCTGCTCGATGACCTGGACGCCATAGCTGCGCTTGGCCATCCACTTGGACATCAGCAAGGAGATAAAGGAACCCCCAAAACCGAACACGGCGCAGAACACCAACAGACCGGAAATGCTGGACTTGTTGATCCCCAGAACCGAGAACAGGATATTGAGTACCACCCCCAGCACCAGCATGACGGCCAGGTTGGTCACCAGGAATAGCATAATTCGCTTCATATTGACTCCTTGTGAGATATGGATGCATGGTTCGGGGCGCCCCAGGGGCGACCGATGCCACACTTGCCCCAGATAATAGACAGACTCGATGAATGTTTGCTGAATGTCTGGCCTCAGAGCAAGGGCGACACATCGAGACAGTGGTGCAAATCCACCTCATTCACCGCGTCCACGAAGGGGAGTTCCCCCAGAAATGGGGCCGGCAACATGGCTTTCAAGGTGTCCAGGTTCTCCTCGTAGCGGCTCATGTGCGGATCCACCCGGTTAATGACCCAGCCCGCCAGGGTCAACCCCTGCTGGCGAATGGCGCTGACGGTGAGCAGGGCATGGTTGAGGCAGCCCAGCCTGGCCCCCACCACCAGGATCACCGGCAGCCGCTCCTGGGCGACCCACTCCGAGAGCAGACGCTGATGATCCAGCGGCAGGAACCAGCCCCCCGCCCCTTCGACAATGACGAGATCGGCCCCAGCTCCCTCAATCTCCCGCAAGCCGGCGGACAGCCCCTCGAAGGGGATGCTCGCCCCCCGCTCACGGGCGGCGATATGGGGGGCGATGGGCGGCTCGAAGGCATAGGGATTGACCTGCTCGTAGGGCAGCGCAACCGTGGCCGCCTGCTGCAACAGCAAGGCATCCAGATTGCGAAGCCCCTCCGGGGTGCGGGTGCAGCCCGCCGACACCGGTTTGTACCCGGCGCAGCGAATGCCTCTGGCGGCAAGCGCCAGCAACAGGGTGCGGGCCACCAGGGTTTTGCCCACGTCGGTGTCCGTGCCCGTGATGAAATAGGATGTCCCCATGATGATTCCTCGATGCAGTGCAGGGGCGCAGAGGCGCCCCGATATCCATGGTGAAAGGCAGGCGCGCGTCCTGCCGCTGAAGGGGTGGGTGCGCCGGGTCTTTTTGTGTCAGCGCCGCACCAGGCGCCCGAGGCAGACCTCGTAGCTGGCGGCCAGCAGGCCGTCCGGTTGACGGTGGCGCTCGTAGGCCTCCCCCAGTCGCACCAGGCGCTGGCGATGACCCAGGCCCGCAGACCGCTCGTCGTTGACCTGGCTCGCGCCTATCCCCTTGAGGTCGCGCAGCAGTCCGCTGAGCGCCGGGTAGGCGAGGGACCAGGTCAGCGGGCAGAGTGCCGGGGCCTCGAAGCCCCCGTCACGGGCCGCCTGCTGCAACTGAGGCAACGTCAGGAAGCGATTGACATGGTCACGACCATCCACGGCCCGCCAGGCCTCCCGCAGTTGCCACAGTGACCCCGAAAGCAGGGTCGAGAAGAAGACCTGTCCACCGGGTTTGAGCACCCGGTTGAGCTCGGCAAAGGCCTGGGCCGGCCGCTCGCACCACTGCAGGGCCAGGCTGGAGAAGACCCAGTCCAGGCTCTGGTCGGCAAAGGGCAGTGCCTCCGCATCGCCGCACACCAGGCGGGCTCCGCTGCCGCGAAGGGCCGCCTGGGCCAGCATGCCGGGTGCGAGATCCAGCCCGGTCAGCGTCTCGCAGCGCGGCGCCAGGGCAGGCAGGAAGAAACCGGTGCCGCAACCCAGATCCAGCCCGGCCCCTGAGCGCACCTCTTTCACGCCCCCCTCGTCCATGCGCGCCAGCAGCGACTGCCCCACCTCCTGCTGGAAGCGGGCGTGGGCGTCGTAGTGGCGGGCCGCCGCCCCGAAGCGGCGGGCGAGCTGCGCCTTGTCCACTGACTGGAAACGCTCATGCACCATGGGCGCCCCCTCTCTCGTCGGTGGATGGGCGGGGCCCCAGGGCCTCGAGCAGGCGATCCACGTCATCTTCGCCATGGGCGGCGCACAGGGTGATGCGAAGGCGCGCCGTGCCGACCGGCACCGTGGGCGGGCGGATGGCGCCGGCCCAGACACCGCATTCCCGCAGCCGCTCGGCCAGTTGCAGGGCAGCGACGCTCTCCCCCACCAGCAGCGGCTGGATGGGGGTATCGCTTGCCCCAAGCCGCCAGCCGAGCGCCTGCGCCCCCTGCCGGAACCGGGCGACAAGGCGAGCCAGGTGGGCACGGGCCTCGTCGGCTACACGTACCAGCTCGATGCTCTGGCGCACGGCGCACGCCTGGACGGGGGGCATATGGGTGCTGTAGACATAGTGGCGGGCAAAATTGACCAGGTACTCCACCAGCTCGCGACTGCCACCCACAAAGGCGCCGGCCACCCCGAGCGCCTTGCCGAAGGTCCCCATCTGGATGTGCACGCTGGCAGGAGCAACCCCCTGGGCCGCCAGGGTGCCGCGCCCCTCGGCACCCAGCACGCCGAGGCCGTGGGCATCGTCAATCATCAGCCAGTTGCCGCTTCGGGATGCGAGTGTGGCCAGCTCAGCCCAGGGGGCCTGATCCCCGTCCATGCTGAAGACCCCTTCCGAGACGATCAGGCCCCGGTTTGGCTCAAGCAGCCGCTCAAGGGCCGCCATGTCGTTGTGGCAAAAGCGCTTCATCTTGCAGGGGAGCTGGCTCCCCATCTCCTGCAGGGAGGCGTGGTTGAGCCTGTCCTGCCACAGCAGGTGATCCTTGCCGAGCAGGGCCTTGAGCACCGCCTGATTGGCGGAGAAGCCGCAGTTGAACAGCAGCACCGCCTCCACGCCGAGCCAGTCGGCAAGCGTCTCTTCCAGCTGCTGGTGAGCGCGACTGTAACCGGTCACCAGGGGCGAGGCGCCTGCCCCTGCGCCATATTGCGCCACCCCCGCCGTGAAGGCGGCCTTGATGGCGGGGTGACCGGCAAGGCCCAGGTAGTCGTTGCCAGAGACGTTGAGGTAATCACGCCCCCCGACCCGGATCCGCCCACCGCTCGCGGCCTCCACCGGGGTGCGGCGGCGCAGCAGGGCGGCCTGCTCACGCTCGGCCAGGGCCTGCCCCAGTGCAAAGGGGCCGGTGACAACGGGGGTCATCATGTACGGACGGCTTCTGCGCGGGGACGAGTGGCGTCGTAGAAGAGCTCGCTGGGCTCGCTCTGGCGACTCACCTCGGCCAGCAGCTCCTCCTCTTGAACCTGATCCGGCTTCTGGGCCCGCTGGGCGGGGCGAATGCCAAGGCGCTTGAAGAGCTGCATGTCGCTGTTCTCGTCCGGATTGGGGGTGGTCAGCAGCTTGCAGCCGTAGAAGATGGAGTTGGCCCCGGCCATAAAGCACATGGCCTGCATCTGCTCGTTCATCTTCTCCCGCCCGGCGGAGAGGCGCACGTGGGAGGCCGGCATCATGATGCGCGCTACGGCGATGGTGCGGATAAATTCGAACGGGTCCAGGTTCTCCTGGTTCTCCAGGGGCGTCCCCTTCACCTTGACCAGCATGTTGATGGGCACGCTCTCCGGGTGGCGCGGCAGATTGGCCAGCGCCATCAAGAGGCCCGCACGGTCTTTCGCCTGCTCCCCCATGCCGACGATGCCGCCGGAGCAGACCTTCATGCCGGCGCCGCGCACATGCTCCAGGGTGTCGAGCCTGTCCTGATAGGTGCGGGTGGTGATGATGTCGCCGTAGAACTCCGGCGAGGTGTCGAGGTTGTGGTTGTAGTAATCGAGCCCCGCAGCCCCGAGACGCGCCGCCTGATCGGCGGTCAGCATCCCCAGCGTCATGCAGGTCTCCATACCGAGCCCGCGCACCTCTTCAATCATGCGCAGGATATAGGGCATGTCCTTCTCTTTCGGGTTGCGCCAGGCCGCCCCCATGCAGAAGCGGGACGAGCCGTTGGCCTTGGCCTCCCGGGCCCGCTCCAGCACTTTTTCCACCTCCATCAGCCGCTCGGTCTCGAGCCCGGTGTGGTAGCGAGCGCTCTGGGGACAATATTTGCAATCTTCCGGGCAGGCCCCGGTCTTGATGGAGAGCAGGGTGCTTACCTGCACCTCGTTCGGGTCGAAATGGGCGCGGTGCACAATCTGGGCCTGGAACAGCAGATCGTTGAATGGCAGGGCAAAGAGATCCTGAACCTCGGACAGGGTCCAGTCGTGACGAAGGGCGTGGGCACCCGCGGTGAGAGCATTCATACATGGCTTCCGGTTGTTATTGGTGGGATCCTGCGCCGCGCTCAAGAGAGCGTTCGCCGCAAGACCCGCCAGCTGGACAGCGCGACGCCAGGGCGTGCGCGAAGCCAAGTGGCTGAAATTGTTGGCTAGTGTAGAGAGCACGCGTAGACTGTCAACACCGACCAGATCAAATCAATTGACAACAGAACACAAAATGACCAACCAAGAATTCGACCTGCACCACGTCTGGCACCCCTATACCTCCCTCACCCATCCCCTGCCCTGCTATGAAGTGGCCAGCGCCAAAGGGGTGACCCTCACCCTGACGGACGGGCGCGAGCTGGTGGATGGCATGAGCTCCTGGTGGGCCTGCGTTCACGGCTATCAGGTGCCGGAACTGGACGCGGCCGCCACCGTCCAGCTCGGCAAGATGTCCCACGTGATGTTTGGCGGCCTGACCCATGCCCCGGCGGTCGAGCTCTGCCGCAAACTGGTGGAAATCACCCCGAAGGGGCTGGATCGGGTCTTTCTGGCGGATTCCGGCTCGGTGGCGGTGGAGGTGGCCCTCAAGATGGCCCAGCTGTACTGGCATGCCAAAGGGACGCCCCGCGCCAAGTTCGTTGCCCTTCGGGGCGGCTATCACGGCGACACCTTCGGCGCCATGAGCGTGTGCGACCCGGATGGCGGCATGCACGAGCTCTACCAGGGCTTCCTGCCCGAACACCATTTCGTCGAAGCGCCAAGCTGCCGCTTCCACGCCCAGTGGGACGAGCAGAGCGTGGTGGAGCTGGCCACCCTGGTGGCGGATCATCACGAGGAAATTGCCGCCATCGTGCTCGAACCCATCGTCCAGGGGGCGGGCGGCATGCGCTTCTATCACCCCCGCTACCTGCAGTGGGTGCGCGCCCTGTGCGACGAGTTCGGCCTGCTGCTGATTGCCGACGAGATAGCCACCGGCTTTGGCCGCACCGGCCAGCTCTTTGCCTGCGACTGGGCGGGGATCAGCCCCGACATCATGTGCCTGGGCAAGGCACTCACCGGCGGCTACCTCACCCTCTCTGCGACCCTGACCACCGAGCATGTCGCCCACACCATCTGTGACGGCAAGGCGGGCGTCTTCATGCACGGCCCTACCTTCATGGGCAACCCGCTCGCCTGCGCGGTGGCCAATGCCTCCATCGATCTGCTGCTCGCCTCCCCGTGGCAGGCGCGAGTGCAAGCCATCGAACACCAACTCAAAACCGAACTGGTGGAGCTGACCCTGCACCCGGCGGTGGCCGATGTCCGGGTGCTCGGCGCCATCGGGGTGGTGGAGATGAAGGAGCGGGTGGACGTGGCGCGCATCCAGCGCAAATTTGTCGAACTGGGCGCCTGGATCCGTCCCTTTGGCAAGCTCATCTACCTGATGCCCCCCTTCGTCATCACCTCTGAAGAGCTGCGGGTATTGACCGGCGCCATCCACGAGGCCATCACCAGCGGCGAATATTGAGTCCGGATGAACGGGCCCTGCATGAGAACGCAGGGCCTTTTGGCGCTTTTTCATCAGAATGTGAGCAAGACACCAAAACCCGTCCGGCGAGGAGAGTAGACTGCGCGGGTTTTACCCAACAGATGTACCAGTCCCATGCGCCTCTCCATTGCTGCCAAGATCAACTTCTTCCTGCTCTTCATCTTCTCCATGGTGTTGGTGTTTTCCGCGGCCTATCAGGCGGTGCGCGAGCGTGACCTCATCCTGACCCTCATCAAGGAGCAGAGCCGCGAGCAGACCGAGGCCTACTTCGACGGCCTCAACATGCTGATGCTGACCGGCAAGATGGACGCCCGCGACACCCTGCGCGCCAAGTTTCTCGATCACGCCCACGTGGAAGATGCCCGCATCGTGCGCGGGGCGGCGGTCAACAAGCAGTACGGGCCGGGCCGTGACGACGAGGCCCCGAAGGACAGGTTTGATGCCCTGGCGCTGGCGGGCAAGGGGAGCCTGGAGGTAGAGCATGACGGCATGCACAGCCGGCTGGTGGTGACCCGCCCGCTGCTGGCCAGAAAGGATTTTCGCGGTACCGACTGCACCAGCTGCCACCAGGTGCCGGAAAACACCGTGCTGGGGGCGGTGCGTTTTGACTACTCCCTCGACACCCTGTTTACCCGGGTGGAGCAGAACATCCTCACCTCGGCCCTGAGCCTCACCCTCATCTTCGGGCTGGGACTCCTGCTCACCCTCTGGGTCATCCGCACCTGGATAGTCCGCCCCCTCAACCAGCTGACCCGCTCCATGGAGGAGGCCACCGATCGCAACGACTTCGGCCACAGGCTGGAGGGGGATGAAGGGGACGAGATTGGCCGGGTGGCGCTCGCCTACAACCAGATGCTCGACAGCGTGGAGCGCCAGATAGGCAAGCGCCCCGCCTCTCAGGGGCTGGATGACGGCGACGGCCCTCAGCCCCGGTAGTAAAGCAGCAGGCAGGCCACCAGGATCAGCAGCAGGATGAAGAGATTGACGTGGCGGGCATCTTCCTGCCGACGGCTGCGGCCACGGGCCAGCACCAGCACCACCAGGGTCAGCAGGCAGCAACCCCAGAGCCCGCGCTCCAGCCAGGGGGTGAGCAGGGGGTCCCAGCTCTGGCGCACCTTGACGCCCCCATAGACCAGAAAGCCGTAAGCCACCTCTGGCCGGGCGAAGTGATAGAGGGAGAGCAGGGCGACAAAGCCGCCCCAGCAGAGGATCACCAGCCCCTGCAACACCCGTATCCAGCCATCCGGCCCCCGCCTGCGCTCCTTCACCCTCACCCCCGTCCAGCCGCCATGATCCATGCACGATGCATGGGGAAATCCCCGCAAGGGTCCGACATTTTTGCTTGTTTATCAAACCTGCGCGGGTAAGATGAACGGCTTAGTCTGCCATGGTGGGCCAACTGCGCCCGGGCCAGACCCCTAGTGTTGCAAATAGCGCTGCAAGAACAAGCTGGAGACAATATTTCGATGACGCACGCATCCGTAGTTGATGTGCTGGCCGGTAAGTATTCGGTCGGCACCACCCTGACTGTGAAAGGGTGGATCCGGACCCGCCGCGATTCCAAGGCGGGGATCTCATTTTTGGCCGTTTCCGATGGCTCCTGCTTCCATCCGGTGCAGGCCGTCGCCCCCAATACCCTGGCCAATTACGAGAATGAAGTGCAACGTCTGACCACAGCTTGCTCCGTCGAAGTGACCGGCACCGTGGTCGAGTCCCAGGGCAGCGGCCAGGCGTTCGAACTGCAGGCCACCGAGGTCAAGGTGGTGGGCTGGGTCGAAGATCCGGACACCTACCCCATGTCTGCCAAGCGCCACAGCATCGAGTACCTGCGCGAGCAGGGCCACCTGCGTGCCCGCACCAACATCGTCGGTGCCGTGACCCGGGTGCGCAACTGCCTCTCCCAGGCCATTCACCGCTTCTTCCACGAACAGGGCTACCTCTGGATCGCGGCGCCCCTCATCACCGCCTCCGACACCGAAGGGGCCGGCGAGATGTTCCGCGTCTCCACCCTGGACATGGAAAACCTGCCGCGCACCCCCGAAGGCAAGGTGGACTACGACAAGGACTTCTTCGGCAAGGAGACCTTCCTGACCGTGTCCGGCCAGCTGAACGTCGAAACCTACGCCTGCGCCCTGTCCAAGGTCTACACCTTCGGCCCGACCTTCCGCGCCGAAAACTCCAACACCAGCCGCCACCTGGCCGAGTTCTGGATGGTGGAGCCGGAAGTGGCCTTCGCCGATCTGGAAGACAACGCCGCCCTGGCCGAGGCCATGCTGAAGTACGTCTTCAACGCCGTGCTGACCGAGCGCCGCGACGATCTGGAGTTCTTCGCCCAGCACGTGGACAAGGACGCCATCGGCCGTCTGGAGCGCTTCGTCGCCTCCGACTTCGCCCAGATTGACTACACCGACGCCATCGACGTGCTGCAAAACTGTGGCAAGAGCTTCGAGTTCCCGGTCTCCTGGGGCATCGATCTCTCCTCCGAGCATGAGCGCTACCTGGCCGAGGAGCACTTCAAGTCCCCGGTGGTGGTGAAGAACTACCCGAAGGACATCAAGGCCTTCTACATGCGCCTCAACGACGACGGCAAGACCGTCGCCGCCATGGACGTGCTGGCCCCGGGGATCGGCGAGATCATCGGCGGCTCCCAGCGTGAGGAGCGTCTCGAGGTGCTGGACGCCCGTCTGGCCGAGATGGGCCTGAACAAGGAAGACTACTGGTGGTACCGCGACCTGCGCCGCTACGGCACAGTGCCGCACTCCGGCTTTGGTCTGGGCTTCGAGCGTCTGGTGGTCTACGTGACCGGCATGGGCAACGTCCGCGACGTGATCCCCTTCCCCCGTACCCCCCGCACCGCCGAGTTCTAAGGCGACCGCCTGCTCGCACAGTGCAAGAGCCGACCTCTGGGTCGGCTTTTTTATGCCTGTCGTTTCCCCCTCGTCTCCCTCCTTCCCACGACCCTGGCCCGGTTTTGCCTTTGGTAAAGCGGGTTGGCCGTAGTTTTTATGCACTTAAATCGGAAAAAAGCGGGTTGTTGAAGCAACGCAAATTTTTACCCCTTTAGGGGTGACAGAATATCCATAACCCTTCAGGGGTAATTGACGACAGCGGATCCCGGGCAGCTGGCCGATGGGGACATGGATAAAACACACGAGGTAATGGAATGATCTTGATGGAATTTTTGGTGGTACTCGGCTGCTTGCTGCTGGGAACCCGCTTTGGGGGCATGGGGCTTGGTCTTATCAGCGGCATCGGCCTCTTCCTGCTGACCTTCGTCTTCGGCCTGGTGCCGGGCGAGCCGCCGGTGCAGGTGATGCTGACCATACTCGCGGTGATCGGCTGCGCCGCCACCCTGCAGACTGCCGGCGGCCTCAACCTGATGATGCAGGTGGCCGAACGCCTGCTGCGCCGCCACCCCCAGTACATCACCCTGCTGGCGCCGCTCACCACCTGGACCCTCACCTTCCTGTGCGGCACCGGCCACGTGGTCTACACCATGTTCCCCATCATTGCCGATATCGCGCTGCAGAAGAACATCCGCCCGGAACGCCCCATGGCGGTGGCGTCCGTCGCCTCCCAGATGGCCATCTGCGCCTCGCCGGTCTCGGTGGCCGTGGTCTCCATGGTCTCCATCCTGGCGGCGGCCCACGGCGTGGGTCAGGCCTATGGCCTGCTCGACATCCTGATGATCGCCATCCCCTCCTCCCTCACCGGTGTCATGGTGGCGGCCCTCTGGAGCCTGCGCCGCGGCAAGGATCTGGACAAGGACGAGGAGTTCCAGGCCAAACTCAAGGACCCCGCCCAGCGCGACTTCATCTACGGCGGCGGCGAGACCCTGCTCAATACCAAGTTCCCGAAAGAGGCCTATTGGTCGACCTGGATCTTCTTCGCCGCCATCGCCGCCGTGGTGCTGCTGGGTGCCGACGAGGCGCTGCGCCCCGTCTTCACCATCAAGGACAAGACGGGCCCCCTCTCCATGAACCTGGTGATCCAGATGATGATGCTGATCGCCGGCGCCATCATACTGATGCGCTGCAAGGTCAAGCCGGGGGAGATCGCCAACGGCGCCGTCTTCAAGGCGGGCATGGTCGCCATCTTCTCCGTGTTCGGGGTCGCCTGGATGAGCGAGACCTTCTTCCAGGCCCACATGCCGCTGCTCAAGGAGTCCCTCTCCCACGTGGTGCAGGCCCAGCCCTGGACCTACGCCCTGGTGCTCTTCCTCATCTCCAAGCTGGTGAACAGCCAGGCGGCGGCGCTCACCGCCATCGCCCCCATGGGGCTGGCGCTGGGGGTGGAGCCCAAGCTGCTCATCGCCTTCCTGCCGGCGAGCTACGGCTACTTCGTGCTGCCGACCTACCCGAGCGATCTCGCCTGCATCGGCTTCGACCGCTCCGGCACCACCCGCATCGGCAAGTTCATCATCAACCACAGCTTCATCCTGCCCGGCCTCATCGGGGTGGTAACCTCCTGTACCCTGGGCTTCATCCTGACCAGCATCCTGCTGTAACAGGCATCCAGTGCGAGCGGCTCCCCCGTGGGAGCCGCTTTTTTATGGCTATGTCCCAATTACGTGTTGCATGGGGCGCCCCAGCGCCTCATGCAAGCAACGTGGTACATTCACTTCCCGCCCGTAGCGCTCCAACATCCTTCGCCAACCCAGATAATTTCTCAGATAGTGGGTCGCTACCCCATGGAACCGCTCCATCCACTCTTTCAATCGACGGTGATATCCGTTTACATGCTGGATGTGGTACGCGCC
>NZ_JAGKRK010000045.1:0-386 GCF_017939325.1 Aeromonas sp. MaB10011B
TCCAACGGTGCTCCGCCGCAAGAGCCCGCAAAGTAAGAGCGTGACCAGAGTACGGGTTTGCTGTAAGCACCTCTCAAGTCCAGAAATTCATTACGCAGTCGCCTTGATGTGACCGCCTTTAACGAGTTCACCAGTACCGATAGCTGCACCGTTGGCGCGTACTCTATCAGCATGTGAACATGATCAGCCTCTCCGTCACACTCTTTCAGTTCCGCACCAAAATCTCTGCAAACCTCTGCCGCACACTGACCGAAGGAAGCGTGATGCAGATCCCCCAATATCGGCTTTCGATACTTGGTGATAAACACCAAATGTACGTGCAAAACGTAGGCCGCATGGCGTGATTTATTAATTTTAGTGAATTGCATTCTGTCACTCAATCGGGC
>NZ_JAGKRK010000046.1:0-1308 GCF_017939325.1 Aeromonas sp. MaB10011B
AAGGTTCTTCGCGGGATCCTGGGAAAGTGGAAGTTGACAGACAGGGTGCTGGTAAACTGGTTGTCGCCAAACACACCACCACCATCACCCTGCTGTCGCCGTGCATCATATTGATATTGCCTCCTTCTGGCCAGGTTATACCGTCATCGCCCAAGCGCTTTCTGCCAACCATCACACCCTGTTTACCCTTGAGCCTCGCGCCGACTTCTTGCCCCGTTGTCGCCGATGCCTGCAACCCACGCCATTGATCCACGACCAACGTATCCGCCGGGTGCGTGAGCGAGACCTATTTGACCGACAAGTCTGGTTACAACTGCCTGTTCGCCGCGTCGACTGTCTGCGCTGTGGTCGCGTCAGTGAACATATCGACTGGCTCCCCTCTGGCTCCCGCCTCACCCGGCGCATGCAGTGCTGGATTGAAGCGCTCGTTCAGTACCTCCCCATCCGCCATGTCAGCCAGCTCACCGGGGTCGGTTGGCACACCATCAAGGAGATCGACAAGCGCCGTTTGCAGACCAGTGTGGGCACCATCGAACTTGGGGAGGTGCGGCGGCTGGTGATGGATGAGTTTGCCCTGCACAAGGGACACCGCTATGCCACCGTGATCATGGATGCCGAGCGAACCCGCGTCCTGTGGGTGGGGCACGGCAACAGCCGGGCCGCTATCCGTCCCTTCTTCGAGCAGCTCGGCGAGCGATGCCAGCAGATTGAGGCGGTGGCGATGGACATGAACACGGCGTTCGACCTGGAGGTGAAGCAACACTGCCCGCAGGCGGAGGTGGTCTACGACCTGTTCCACGTGGTGGCTCGCTATGGCCGAGAGGTGGTGGACCGGGTGCGAGTGGAGCAGGCGAATGCACTGAAAAGCGATAAACCGGCGCGAAAAGTGGTCAAAAGTGCGCGTTGGTTGCTGCTACGTAATCGGGCGAAGCTGAGTGAAAAACAGGATGTGAAGTTGCAGGAGCTGTTGGCGGCGAATCAACCGCTGGCGATGGTGTACGTGCTGAAAGAGGGGTTGAAGGGCATCTGGTATGCGCCGAGCGTGTGGGAAGGATGGCGACGATGGCGGAGCTGGATGCGGCAGGTGAAGGAAAGCGGGCTAGCGCCGCTGCAACGATTTGGTCGAAATTTATCGAAATATATGCGGGGGATCCTGGCGAGTGCAAACTACCCGATGCACACGAGTGTGCTGGAAGGGGTGAACAACAAGATCAAAGTGATAAAGCGCATGGCATATGGATTTAGGGACTCAGAATACTTTTTTCTGAAAATCAAGGCGGCCTTCCCCGGAAAGCCGCGATGAACCAA
>NZ_JAGKRK010000047.1:0-8825 GCF_017939325.1 Aeromonas sp. MaB10011B
GCCCATCAGCAGCGCCATGATCCAGGAGTAGAAAGCGACGGTCGGCACGTTGGAGGGTACCAGATGAAAAACCATCCCCAGCGGGGCGCGCCCTGCCATGCGTTTACGCTGTACCTCAATCTGGCGCGGCCGCAACCAAAAGCCAAAGGCGGCCAGATCCGGGTTCTCTCGCCCCTCCTGCTGCAGACGTGCAGAGAGCGCAGCCACAAAGTCGCAGATGACGGGCGCAAAGCTTGGCAACGGGCGAGTAACAAAACCTTGCCAACCGCTGACGGGAGCCACGAAAGCGACCTCTGGCCCCGCTTGCCACATGGCATCTTCTGCATCTGACCGGATCACTGGAAAGTGTCGCTGCATCCCCTCACCTCGGCGCCTTGCTGACGTCCTGATACATGAAAATAACGGCCACGACGACCACAGGGACAATCATCCTCACCCAGCAGCACACCGAGATCCTCGCTGAGCAAACTGTGGCCTGGATAACTTTGGGGAATGGCAGAGATCACCTGCAACAAGCCTGGCTTGCCGACCCCGAGCGGGCGATGGGTCAGCGGATCCCGCACCAGCAGATCGGCAAAGAGAGGCGCATGCAGATGACCATGCTCACACTCGACAAATACCGACCCCACCTGCTCCACCATGCCATAGAAGTTGTGCACCCGACTCAGCCCCAGCTGTTCATGGCAACGCTGCTTGAAGGCAGGATTATCCACCGCGAGGTGTTGCAGCTTCTTCCAGCCACCACTGTGAAAAAGCGTGCCCTGCGTCAACGGCAGTTCTAGACCGCGCTCACGCAGCGGCTCCAGCAAACATTGCCAGACCATGAAGGTAAAGCCGAACAACAGGACCGGCTGGCCTGCATATTTGTCACAAAACGCCTCGATGACCGGCCAGTTGGGCCGCATCTGCTCATCGAGGGCATAAGTATGGTCTCGGCCAAGGAAGGAGAGCCCCAGCGCACCGGCGCCGCGGGCGGAAAAACCGCTGCGGTTTTGAATAAGGGCCGGCTGCTCCACCAGCAGCATGGGCAGCCGTTGCTTGCCGACAAACTCTTGCAAGATCTTCACCAGCACCTTGCTCTGCAGGGCGGCGGTCTCTCTGTCCAGCACAATTCGTGACGGCGTTCCGGTAGTGCCAGAAGAGGTCAGCACCTTGAACACCTCGTCTTGCGGCACGCTCTGCCATTGGGCCAATTTGAACAGGCGGGCGGCCAGATAGGGAAGCTCTTGATAAGTCGAAGCCGGCCCCCAACCAAACGCCGACAGAATATTGGCAAAAGCTGGGCACCCTTGCGCATGGCACTGCGTCAATTCATTCAGACGAGCAAGGAGCAGCCCACTTTTTTCCTGTTGGGACAGCCCGAAAACCGGCGCATCAAACAGCCTGTTCATAGCTGATCCAGCGCTGTTAATAGGGCCGGATAATCAATCTTCATATTGCTGCGTCGTGGCAAATGGTGTTGGTAAATACGCACGCTTGATGGTGGCACCATCAGCCAGCGGGCCAGCTCCAGCTGTAGTGCGTCACAGGGGCACGCGTCTGCCTCGATGGCTACCAACAGGCGATCATCGCGGCCGGTCGCGGCGCAGGAATAGCCCCTCCCCTGCAACCAGGCCTCCACTTCAGCCAAGCTCACCCGTTTGCCAAACAGCTTCAGGAAACGATTGAGCCTCCCGGTCAGATAGAAGCGGCCCGCAGCATCACAACGAGCCAGATCGCCGGTAAAGAGCGCATCCATATCACGCCCCCGAGCCAGATCTTCAGGGAGCTCCGCATAGCCCAGCATCACGTTTGGCCCTTGGTAGACTAACTCCCCTTCCCCGTCGGGAAAGCCGGGCTCATGACGCAGAGAGAGACGCCCGCCCGGTACGGCACGGCCGATGGCATCCGGGGCAATCATCACTTCATCGTGCGCCAGCCAGGCAATGCGCGGCGCCGCTTCGGTCTGACCATACATCACGAAAAAACGGCGTCCCAGCGCAGCTGCCTGTTCGGCAAATTGCTTTGCCAGTGCCGGCTCAAGTCGTCCTCCGGCCTGGGTCAGGGTCATCAGGCTGGGATAGCGGGCCCACTCAAAACGCAAGCGGTTTAGCATCTGAAAGGTAAACGGGACCCCCGCCACGCTGGTGACCTGATGGCGATTGACCTCATCCCAGAAGTGGCGCTCAAGGGGACTGGCAGTACATAAAATCAGCGAGGCGCCAGCCAAAAGATGGCTGTTCAGCACCGACATCCCGAAGGAGTAAAA
This sequence comes from Aeromonas sp. MaB10011B, assembly GCF_017939325.1. Taxonomy (NCBI): domain Bacteria; kingdom Pseudomonadati; phylum Pseudomonadota; class Gammaproteobacteria; order Aeromonadales; family Aeromonadaceae; genus Aeromonas; species Aeromonas sp. MaB10011B. The sequence goes on from NZ_JAGKRK010000047.1 coordinate 2,249, forward strand.
AAGTGGCAACGAGGTGATGGCGCGCTCACCCCCGTTCAGCGCCAGATATTCGGAGATAGCCGCGGCATTTGCATCAAGATTGGTGCGCGACAATCGCACCCATTTGCTGGAGCCGGTACTGCCCGATGTTGGCAGCAGCATGGCCAGTTCAGGGTGAAGTGAGGGCGCATCGCCAAGATACGCAACAGCCCCATCTTCCAATACCCGCAGGCTGACACCAAAACGCAGGCACTGTTCACGGTGCAACTGGGCATCCTGAGCAGGATCGGCCAACATGATGGCGTGGCCATCACGCAGGGCCAGCAAGTAGTGTAGCAGATGCAGGGTTGACGTCACAAATGGCAGGTAGACCAAATGACGACCGACAGGATAGGTGGTGGCCAACTGCGCCACACGCCGGGCTAGTTCACCATAACTGAGCCACCCCTCTTGCGGGTCTCGCCAGGCGGGCTCGTCATTGTCGTCAACCAGATGCGTCAACAAATCAGGCCGGTTCAAATCACCATCCCCCCATCGACCCCAATTACCTGCCCGGTCACATAACTCGACAAGTCGGACGCGAGAAACAGGGCCACTTTGGCCACTTCATCTGGCGTGCCAATCCGCCCCATGGCAATGCTGGCCACCCGCTCGGCAAACTTCTCTTGCGGGATGGCATGCGCCATATCGGTATCAATAAAACCGGGAGCAATCGCATTGACACGGATCTGGCTGGCAGCCAGCTCCTTGGCCAGTGACTGGGTAATACCGATCACCGCCGCCTTGCTGCCGGCATAGCAGCTGAGCCCGGCAGCCCCCACCTGCCCCATCAGGGAGGCAAGATTGATGATGCTGCCGCCACCACTGCGCTGCATCAGGCGGGCGGCATACTGGCTGCAGTAGATCACGCTAAAGGTATTGTTGCTGAATGTCTTTTGCAGATGGGTCTGGTTCGCCATCCCCAATAACGCCTCTTCCAGCATGCCGGCATTGTTGACCAACACGTCCAGCTGACGAGTCTGAGCAAACAGCTGCTGAAAAGCCTGCTTGACCGCCGACGGATCAGCCACATCAAAACAGAGAGGCTGGCAAGGCACGCCAAACTCGGTACCAATCGCGGTCGCCAGCTGGCTCATCGTCACCTCATCACGGCTTCCCAGCCACAGTTCAGCCCCCTGAGAAGCAAACTGGCGGGCGATGGCAAGACCGATGCCACGCCCGGCACCGGTGATCAACACACGTTTGCCCTGCAACAGCCCCTGCATCAGAAAGCGACCCCGTACTTGGCCAGGATCTCGCGCGCCTTGCCGACCGAACTCATGTCGATAATGTCATCGGTGTCGAGCAGCACGCCGTAGTTATCCTCCAACTGGGCAATCAGCCCCATGTGGGCGACAGAATCCCACTGCGGGATACTGTTGTAGGCGAGCCCATCGCTGACGCTGCCGATATCGATACCCAGCGCCTCGGCAAAAACTTGTTCCAATGCGATTGTCATCTGAAAAATCTCCGTAACCGCTCACGGGCGGCATAGTAATCAGCAGGCCGCAGTTCCAAAGCAAAAAATCCGGTCTCTTGCCCTATCTGGCGGTAACCCAGTTGTTCATTCAAGCGCAGGGCCGAGCGATTGTTCTCCCGAACCAAAGTGCGGATACAACCGATGTGCAACTCATCAAAACCCTGATCAAGCTGAGATAAGGCAGCAGCAACGGCCAACATGGGATGCCGCACGGTTGAGTTGCCCAGATAGAGCCCCGCATCGGCGACCGCCTGCCCCTGTAGCGCATCCTGACACTCACCTTTCAGATTGACGTAACCCGCTCGCACGCCCTTGCACCAGAGCACCCAGTGCTGCTGATCCCGCCGCTCACGGGTGGCAGCGAACCATTGGCGCTGTTGCCGTGGCGAAATACGCGTCTGGGATACCATCTGCATTCGCACCTCATCCTGATTGCGCCAACGCCGCAAAGCGGGAAGATCCCACGGCGCTATCGGGCGTAACTCAACGCCATAACTCATCTTCAACGCCATCCAGTTTCCATGACCTGTCTCTCTTATCGACTACACGGCTGCCATTCCGTAGCAAAAATCGATAATACAAGCAGAAAAACCAGTATAATATCAAAAATAATCAAAGAGTTGTCATCGATTATCCTGGCTTTGGCCAGTCATTGATCCAGCAGAGAGAACCCATCATGGCCATCGCCATTATCCCGGCCCGGGGTGGTAGCAAACGCATTCCACGCAAGAATATCCTCCCCTTCTGTGGTCAGCCCATGCTCGCCTATGCCATCCAGGCGGCGCAACAATCTGGCTGTTTCAGCAAGGTGGTGGTCTCCACCGATGATGAGGAGATTGCCGAAGTCGCTCGTCAACTGGGCGCGGAAGTACCATTTCTGCGGCCAGCCAGTCTCGCCGATGATCACACCGGTACCACCCCTGTGGTGATCGACACCATCCAGCGGCTCGACCAGCTCGGCATCCAGGCAGAGCACTACTGCTGCATCTATGCCACCGTGCCGCTGATCCAGGCTGCCGACCTGCGCGCCGCCCACGACCGCCTGCTCGCCAGCAAGGCCCCCTTCGTCTACACGGTGGCCGAATTCGGCTTCCCGATCCAGCGGGCGGTGCGCATGGATGCGCAAGGCAGGGTCACGCCGTTCTGGCCGGAGCAGATGGCGCAACGCTCCCAGGATCTGGAGCCCGCCTATCAGGATGCCGGCCAGTTCTACTGGGGCAGCCGCGCGGCCTGGCTGGGGGGAATCAGCCCGGTGGGGGGAGAAGGGGTTGGCCACATACTGCCGCGGCACAGAGTAGTCGACATCGACACGCCGGAAGATTGGCACCTGGCCGAACTGCTCTATCAAGTACTGGCCCAAGATGACGTTTAAGGTTGCCTTCCGGCTCGACGCCGGCGCCGATATCGGCTTGGGCCACCTGATGCGCTGCCTGGCCATCGCCGATCGGCTGCACGCCGCCGGGGCCGAGTGCCACTTTCTCTGCCATCAGCTACCGGCGCACCTGCTGGCGCTGCTGCGGTCCCATCACCATCATCCCCTGAGCGCGCTCGATGACGCCGGCCCGCTGCCTGGCTTGCAGCCCGATTGGCTGGTGTTCGATCACTACCAGATTGACCAGCGGCTCGAAACCCAGCTGGCCGCCCACTGCGGCCGCGTGCTGGTGATCGATGATCTGGCCGACCGGCCGCACCACTGCCAACTGCTGCTGGATCAGGGCCCCTTGCGCCGCGCCGCCGATTACCAGCCGCTCACCCACGCCGGCTGCCGGCTGCTGCTGGGCACCGACTATGCCCTGCTGCGCCCCGCCTATCGCCAGCTGGCGCGGCCACACGCCAGTCAGTGGCAACGGGGGCTTGTCTGCTTTGGCGGCGCCGATCCCGCCGGCGCCTGCCTCGTCACCCTCAACAGCTTGGCCCGGCTGCCCTGGGCCCGCACCATCCAGTGGACCCTGGTGGCAGGCGGCGCCAATCCCTTCTGGCCGGAGCTGGAACAGAAAGTGGCCGAGCTGGCCGGCCTCGACCTGGCGCTGCTTCGCCAGAGCAACCAGATGGCCGACCTGATGAGCCGGCACGACTTCGCCATCGGCGCCGCCGGCGGCATGACCTGGGAGCGGGCCTGTCTCGGCCTGCCGACCCTGGCGGTGCCCATCGTCGACAACCAGCAGTTCAACGACCAAGTGATCGCCCGCTTTCAGCTGGCCGAGCGGCTGACCCTGAGCGAGCTGGCCGAGCCTGAGCGGCTGCTGCAGGCTCTGCAACGGCTGGAACAACAGTCAGACGACTACCACCGCCGCGGACAGCAACAGGTGGACGGGTTGGGACTGGATCGGCTAACCGCCTGGTTGTTGCAACAATCGGATTATCAGCTGTTACCGGGTGGTCAACAGTGGCAATTACTTCATGATGACCAGCCACTGCTCACCCTGACCCTGAACGGTCAGCGGCTGACATGGCAGGCCGCCCGGCCACTTCAACCCACGGAGTGGCAAGAGCTGGCACATCGCTTGCAGACGATTTTCTCCCAATTTCCCCTCTATCTTGCCGAGCCACCGCAGATAGCGCCCCCTGCCCCCTGGCAACCGGCGCCGCAAGGCTGGCAACTTGGCACAGGAGTCTGAACACAGATGCAGATCGCCCATCAATCCATCGGCCCGACGCAGCCCCCCTATGTGATCGCCGAACTGTCGGCCAACCATAACGGCAACCTGGAGCGCGCCCTGGCCATCATGACCGCCGCCAAGGAGGCGGGAGCCAGTGCAGTCAAACTGCAAACCTATCGCCCCGATACCATCACTCTCAAAAGCGAGCGACCCGAATTCCAGATCCATGGCGGCCTGTGGGATGGCCACAGCCTTTATGACCTCTACGAGTGGGCCCATACCCCCTGGGAGTGGCATCAGGCACTGTTTGCCAAGGGGCGCGAGCTGGGGCTCACGGTATTTAGCAGCCCGTTCGATTTCAGCGCAGTCGATTTGCTGGAATCCCTCGATTGCCCGGCTTACAAGATTGCCTCCTTCGAGCTGGTGGACCTGCCCCTCATTCGCTACGCCGCCCAGACTGGCAAGCCCCTCATCATGTCCACCGGCATGGCGAATGAGGCCGAGATCGCCGCCGCGGTCGAAATGGCGCTCAAACACGGCAACGGCCAGCTGGCGCTGCTGCACTGCGTCAGTGGCTATCCGGCGCCTGCGGCCGAATATAACCTGCGGGCCATCCCCATGCTGCGCCAGCGCTTTGGCGTCCAGGTGGGGCTTTCTGATCATACGCTGGGCAGCGCCACCGCCATCGCGGCGACCGCGCTCGGCACCACCCTCATCGAGAAGCACTTCACTCTGGCCCGGGCGGATGGCGGACCGGATTGCGCTTTCTCCATAGAGCCCGCCGAGCTTGCCGAGCTGGTTGCCTCGGTCAATACCGCCCAGGCAGCACTCGGCGTGGCCGACTATCAGCTCACCCCGAGCGAGCAGGGTAACCGCGCATTTCGCCGCTCCCTCTATCTGGTCAAGAATATTGCTGCCGGAGAGCGCCTGACCGAAGCCCACATCAAGTCGGTTCGGCCCGCGCTTGGCCTGCCCCCGGCCGATTACGATCGCCTCCTCGGCAAGCGAGTCATCCGGGACATGAGCGCCAACCAACCGCTGGATTGGGAGTGGATAGCACAGGATGAATGAGGAACTGTTTGCTCGCCATGGCCAGCTCATCAACGAGCGCTGGCCCACCCTCTGGCCCCGCCTGTTGGCGCAAGATGTAACGCACCTCCAGGTTGAACTGACCGAGGGACTGGGTTCCACCCTCAGCGTCGACGGGATCCAGCTCACCAGCCGTCACGACAGGGTAAAGGAAGCCGAGCTACAGGCCACCAGCCTGCCCGAAGAGCCCGTACTGCATATTTATGGCACCGGGCTTGGCGATCTGCCCCGCGTGCTGTTGCAACGCAGCAGCTTGCGCCGTCTGGAAGTGAAGATCATGAATGGCGCCCTGTTTGCGCTGGTACTGCGCCTGCTGGAGCAGGATGACTGGCTCGCTGATCCCAGGGTCGTGCTCACCATGGCGGGAGATGACCAGGAGATCCGATTACCCTTCTTCGCCTTGCCGGCCGAGCTGCTGCTAGTCGACGATGCTACTGTCCGCATCCGGGATCGCCTGATCAGCGAGATCAACCTGCCATTCGTCAATCGGCGCTTCAAAGCCGATGACCCCGAACGCCTGGCGCGACTAGAAAGCAATCGTGAGTTACTGGCGCACGATGCCGACGTGACCAAGCTGTTTGGCTCCCGACCTGGCTGCACGGCACTGATCATCGCCACCGGCCCGACACTGGCACGTCACCTGCCCTATCTGGGCGGACTTGCGAAACTACCCACACGGCCACTGCTCATCTGCGTCGATACGGCCTACAAGACGCTGCTGGCGCACCACATCAAGCCGGATCTGGTTGTCACGATCGATCACCTGATAGGCCAGGACAGGCTGCCAGCTCACGGCTCCGAAGAGGTCAAGCTGGTCTACTTCCCCATGCTGCCCCATGAGACGCTGGCCGCCTGGCAGGGGCCGCGCTATGGCGCCTACTCGATGAGCCAGACCTATGAGGCCCTGCGCACCAACTTGCCCAGAGGCGTGCTGCATTCTGGAGGTAGCGTGATCCACCCGGCCGTGGATCTGGCCGTCAAGATGGGGGCCAACAATGTCATCTTGATGGGCGTCGACTTCGCATTCCCGGGCAATCAAACCCATACCGGTTGGCAAGATGGTTCACTTGGCCCGAGTGCCCATACAGCGCGTCATTGGGTGCACGATGGCCATGGCAATCGGGTGGCCACGACCCTGAACTTTGCCGGCTACCTGTGTGAGCTGGAGCGCTACATAGATCGTCACCCCGAGGTTCGTTTCTGGAACACCTGCAAGGATGGTGCGCATATCCAGGGCTGCCACTATCACCCGGAGATAACCCAATGAGTGCCTCTCTGACAGCCCAACTCACTGCACTGGCGCAACGTTTTCGCCTTGGCTTGTCTCTGGAGGCAATCCAGACGCTTCCTGCCTTGCTGGAGCAAGCCGCATCCGAGAGCCTGAGCTGGC
>NZ_JAGKRK010000048.1:0-1305 GCF_017939325.1 Aeromonas sp. MaB10011B
CCATCATGTACAGAACCTTAAGCGGCAAGCGAATTAATAATACCGTCTAACGTGTTGTTTTGCTTGGATTTTCTCTGCCTACTCTTTTTGCCGTTTTTGGATAAATACACCATTGCCCACTCCAACTTCTCTGTTATTTCCTGCCACGCACCATGGATGATGCTCGCCAATATCGGCATTAACCAAAGCGCGCTGTTTTTGGCAATCTTCAGCATCGATAACTCCGCGCTGCCAATCAGCGTCAGCGCCAGCCGACGTTTGACCAGCAAGGCCAGCAAACTAGCCCAGATCAAGCCTTCCGCTATCGCTTTTTGTCGTGTCGCGAACGCCTTCAACCGGTTATGTGATTTCAGCTCTTTGAACAACAGTTCGATCTGCCAACGGCAACGATACAATGCCATCACCTTCTCGGCTGGCCATCGCTCACGCGGAAGATTGGTCATCCATATACAGAACCGTTTTTCCTCTGCAAACCAACGTCTTATGAGTCGATATTTATACTTTCCCGAACTCACATCCAGATCCAGAACCTCGGCTCTGCAGCTTCTCCGATCGATATCCTTGAGCTTTTTTCCGAGTAACTTGGGCATTTCCCTGCCGTCCTGTCGGTAAGCTGCCTGTACTTTGGGATTGAGATTTTGACTCCCTCTGACCAGATAGCTTCCTTTGGCTTTGGTCACATCAGCAAAGTACTCGCGGCTGATGTAACCGGCATCCGCCAATAACAGTTTGTTATTTAACGAATTTGCGGCCGGAAGATGCTTGCGCTCCGATTCGGTATCCGCCGTGATACTCATCGATATCGGCGACTGGTCCAGCAAGGACATGGTCATATGACACTCTACCGCAGCGGGGCTGTGCTTATTGAATCGGCCCGGGAAATGTTCTGCCAATTGCGGATGTAACGCGAATGACGACCCGTCCTGCAGCAGTACCTGCTCAAAGCCTGCCAGTCCGTGGGCGTCCGGTAGACACTCCTTGAGGCGTAAGGCGATGGCTCGTTCAACCAGTGCGCGCATGAACAAGGGAAAACCCTGCTTGCGTAACTGGTTGTGAAAGGGTTTATACGCTATTTGGTCAGTATCATGGAGCTGCAACGCATTGAAATGGCGATGCAAACCAGCAATACCATCCACCTTGTCGCAACCAAGCCCTGAGAGCAGAGCCGGGAGTAGTCTCGCAGGCTGGATATCCCGGAGTCGCTGACAAAAACCGGTAAATTTACCGATCCGGTTGAGTTCAGAAGAGCTAAGAAGTTGCTTGAGGTACTGGGTTGCATTGATAATAGTCATGGCTTCGGGCGTG
>NZ_JAGKRK010000049.1:0-1789 GCF_017939325.1 Aeromonas sp. MaB10011B
AAAGCTGATTTAGTTATTCGTTCTCGGTATCTGCTACAAGTCTCTGAACACTTCTTGGGTGTTGTATGGTTAAGCCTCACGGGTAATTAGTATGGGTTAGCTCAACGTATCGCTACGCTTACACACCCCACCTATCAACGTTGTGGTCTCCAACGGCCCTTTAGGACCCTCAAGGGGTCAGGGATGACTCATCTCAGGGCTCGCTTCCCGCTTAGATGCTTTCAGCGGTTATCGATTCCGAACTTAGCTACCGGGCAGTGCCACTGGCGTGACAACCCGAACACCAGAGGTTCGTTCACTCCGGTCCTCTCGTACTAGGAGCAACTCCCTTCAATCATCCAACGCCCACGGCAGATAGGGACCGAACTGTCTCACGACGTTCTGAACCCAGCTCGCGTACCACTTTAAATGGCGAACAGCCATACCCTTGGGACCGACTTCAGCCCCAGGATGTGATGAGCCGACATCGAGGTGCCAAACACCGCCGTCGATATGAACTCTTGGGCGGTATCAGCCTGTTATCCCCGGAGTACCTTTTATCCGTTGAGCGATGGCCCTTCCATTCAGAACCACCGGATCACTATGACCTACTTTCGTACCTGCTCGACCTGTCCGTCTCGCAGTTAAGCTGGCTTATGCCATTGCACTAACCTCCTGATGTCCGACCAGGATTAGCCAACCTTCGTGCTCCTCCGTTACTCTTTGGGAGGAGACCGCCCCAGTCAAACTACCCACCAGGCACTGTCCGCGAGCCCGATTCAGGGCCCTGCGTTAGAACATCAAACATACAAGGGTGGTATTTCAAGGACGGCTCCAGCGCAACTGGCGTCACGCCTTCAAAGCCTCCCACCTATCCTACACATGTAGGTTCAATGTTCAGTGCCAAGCTGTAGTAAAGGTTCACGGGGTCTTTCCGTCTAGCCGCGGGTACACCGCATCTTCACGGCGAATTCGATTTCACTGAGTCTCGGGTGGAGACAGCATGGCCATGGTTACACCATTCGTGCAGGTCGGAACTTACCCGACAAGGAATTTCGCTACCTTAGGACCGTTATAGTTACGGCCGCCGTTTACCGGGGCTTCGATCAAGAGCTTCGCTTGCGCTAACCCCATCAATTAACCTTCCGGCACCGGGCAGGTGTCACACCCTATACGTCCACTTTCGTGTTTGCAGAGTGCTGTGTTTTTGATAAACAGTCCCAGCCATCTGGTCACTGCGACTCCCGACAGCTCCATCCGCAAGGGACTTCACCATCAAGAGCGAACCTTCTCCCGAAGTTACGGTTCTATTTTGCCTAGTTCCTTCACCCGAGTTCTCTCAAGCGCCTTGGTATTCTCTACCCGACCACCTGTGTCGGTTTGGGGTACGATGACTTGTAATCTGAAGCTTAGAGGCTTTTCCTGGAAGCAGGGCATCAATGGCTTCCGCACCGTGGTGCGTTCGTCTCGTGTCTCAGTGTTGTGTCTCCGGATTTGCCTAGAAACACCACCTACGCACTTTCACCAGGACAACCGTCGCCTGGCCCACCTAGCCTTCTCCGTCCCCCCATCGCAATTACAAGTCGTGCAGGAATATTAACCTGCTTCCCATCGATTACGCCTTTCGGCCTCACCTTAGGGGTCGACTCACCCTGCCCCGATTAACGTTGGACAGGAACCCTTGGTCTTCCGGCGAGGAGGCTTTTCACCCCCTTTATCGTTACTTACGTCAGCATTCGCACTTCTGATATCTCCAGCATGCCTCTCGACACACCTTCGCAGACTTACAGAACGCTCCCCTACCACTCAC
>NZ_JAGKRK010000050.1:0-397 GCF_017939325.1 Aeromonas sp. MaB10011B
CGGGAATTCAGATAATAAGTGCGACACTCATGGATGAATGGCGAGAGGTGGCCAACTGCTGATTGGTGGTACCCTTCTGCTCGCCAAAGTAAAAGCAGTATCACCATGAGCTATCAGCAGTTGACCGAGGGGCAACGATACCAGTTATCGGTGCTTCGCGCACAGGGGATGTCCATCCTTGCCACCGCACGCGCCATTGGCGTTCATCGCTCCACCCTCTACCGGGAGCTGCGTCGTAACGCCGGGCCGCAGGGCTACCAGCCAGACAATGCGCATCAGCACGCCACCCACCGACGGGCCAGTGCGGCCAAATCTCGGCTATCTGCCGATGTCATCCAGTTTGTCGAGCTGACACTCGCCTGGTGGTGGAGCCCGGAGCAGATAAGCGCGGTGGGCA
>NZ_JAGKRK010000051.1:0-2343 GCF_017939325.1 Aeromonas sp. MaB10011B
CGCCAGCCTGCAGATACCGTCCGCACCATCCGCGAACAGGTCATGCCTGCCGAGCTGCGCCAGCCTGCAGATACCGTCCGCACCATCCGCGAACAGGTCATGCCTGCCGAGCTGCGCCAGCCCGCAGATACGGCCCGCACCATCCGCGAACAGGTCATGCCTGCCGAGCTACGCCAGCCTGCAGATACCGTCCGCACCATCCGCGAACAGGTCATGCCTGCCGAGCTGCGCCAACCGTCTGACGCTATCAGGTCAAGCCCTCGCATCATAGACACACCCAAGCTGGCACCGGCCAGAGGTGGCGGGTCAACCCAGATTCACGCCCCCATCAGCATCGTGCAGCAGCCGGGGCAATCCGGCGCCGATGTAGCGCAAGAGGTGAGCCGTGAACTGGACCGCCGAGAACGGCAGGCATCAGCTCGCACCCGCGCCAGCCTGCGCGACAACAGCTAAGGAGGCAGCACAGTGATGATGACCCTGGGCTGGTTCGTGTTCCAGCGATCCACCTTCGCCCCCCTGTCGCAACAGGATGACCGCGCTTGGCGCCACCCGGGCAACCCTCGGGTGGGAGCCCGTCCGGCCTACCAGTTCACAGGGCCGGATGATGAAACCACCGTGCTCTCTGGCACCCTCTACCCTGAGCTGACAGGCGGACCTGTTTCCCTCGACCTGATCCATGAAATGGCTGCCACCGGCCAGGCCTTCCCCCTGATCCAGGGGGATGGCGTGATGCGGGGCTATTTCGTCATCGAGCGCACCAGCGTCACCCGCTCCGAATTCTTCTCTGACGGTACAGCCCGCAAGCTGGAATTCACCATGAACCTCAAGCGCGTGGACGACGACGAATCGAGCCTGGGCAACAAACTGTTGGGCCGCGCCATCGGTGGCATTGCCAGTCGGCTGGGCATCAGCAACATCGTCGGCACCGTAGGCAACAAAATCGGGGGCATGCTGTGAGCCTGATAGATAACGCGCTCTCTGCTGCCAGCAGCACCCTGACCAGCCAGCTGGGGCAATTCAGCATCACCGGGGCTGATCACAAAGCCCCGGCATATCAGCTGCTGATCGACGGTAAGGATGTATCCACCACCATCCGCCCTCGTCTCGGTGGCATGACCATCACCGACAATCGCGGCTTTGATGCCGACACCATCGACATCGAACTCGACGACAGCGACGGTCAGCTGGCCATGCCGCGCCGGGGCGCCAGAATGCGCGCCCTGATCGGCTGGCAGGGGCAACCGCTGGTTGATAAAGGGGAATTCACCATCGACGAGGTGGAGCACTCAGGCACCCCGGACAAGCTCACCATCCGGGGCAAGTCAGCTGACCTGCGCGGCAGCCTCAACAAACTGCGCCAGACCAGCTATCACCAGCAGACTGTCGGCAGCATTGTCGACACCATCGCCCAGCGCCACGGCCTCACCCCCGCCTGCGCCGAGCGCTTCAAGGGCATGCTGATCGACCACATCGACCAGCAGAACGAAAGCGATCCCGCCTTCCTCACCCGCCTGGCCGGCCAATGCGGCGCCCTGACCACCATCAAATCGGGTCGGCTGCTATTCATCGGCCAGGGCAAGGGGCTCACCGCCAGCGGCAAACCGCTTCCCTCCGTCACCATCACCCGCCAGGACGGCGATCAGCACCGCTTCGCCGTGGCTGACCGTGACGCTTACACCGGCGTATCAGCCAACTGGCACGACCCGAAGAAGGCCACCACCAAAGGCTCAACCCTCAAACGCAGACGCAAGACCAAGCCAAAGCAGGAGCAGGCACTGCCCAACGACACCACCGTCGACAAAGAGGGCCGCGAACTGCTGATCGGCGACAGCGAGAACGTCAAGGTGCTGCGCCATATCTACGCCAACCAGACTAACGCCCTGCGCGCCGCCCGCGCCGAGTGGGAACGCCTGCAGCGAGGTGTCGCCGAGTTCGAGATCACCTTGGCCACCGGCCGCCCAGAGCTCTACCCAGAACAACCCACCACCGTCAGGGGATTCAAGCCGCAGATCGACGAGGCCAACTGGGTGATGACCAGGGTCGTGCACAACCTGACCAACAGCGGCTACACCAACAACATCAGCCTCGAAGTTGCCATCGACGACCTGCCGGAAGTGACCGAGTAACAGCAGCAAAAACAAAAGGCGGCAGAGCCAACGCTCTGCCGCCTTTCTCGATCATCAAATTTCTCTGCCGCCACTTTGCCGCCACTTTGCCGCCACTATGTGGCAGAAAAACATAAGGCCACCCGCTTGGGTAGCCTTAAGTCATTGAATTCTAAATGGTGCCCGGGGTCGGACTCGAACCGACACGTATTGCTACGGCGGATTTTGAATCCGCTGC
>NZ_JAGKRK010000052.1:0-94679 GCF_017939325.1 Aeromonas sp. MaB10011B
CGCTCGCCACCCCAGTAGACATCATCGAGCTGAATGATGCCGCTGATGGGCTGCTTGTCATCGGACTCTTTCATGGCTTGCAGCAGCTTGTGCTTGAGCATCCAGGCGGTGTCATATTTGACGCCCAACTGGCGCTTTAGCTCCATCGCTGACAAGCCTGTTTTGGTTTGTGACAACAGGTGCATTGCCAGAAACCACTTGGTCAGTGGGAGCTTGGTGTTTGCGAAAATCGTGTTTCCAGTCAATGACATCTGGTGACGGCAGTGATTGCATTGCCACACACGTGGCCGCCTTCTCAGGCGACAACAGGTCTTGTTGGCACATTCAGGGCAGACAAAGCCGTTAGGAAAACGCCAAGTGAACAGCGCGTTTTCGCACTGAGCCTCAGTGCCATAGTCCTTGAGAAACTCAAACAGGCTGTAGCCTTTCTGGAATTGGATTTTGCTTTTGGCCATGATCTCGCACCTCGATAACTGTACGTAAGATCAGTATAGTTCGTGGTAACTGACTGCTAATCATGGGTAATCAGGAAAGACTTAGACGCAGAACGTACCGATTTGGATGCGCGATTACGTGAAGCCATTGTGACCTTTGGCCGCCGATCAGCAGATCCGTGCTAATGCAGCGTGGCAAGTGGGTGACTGGTATCAGGCTGGGCTCGGTGAGCCAAAGAATCCAGCACTTGCTGCTCAGTGGTGGCAGCGCTCTGCTCGCCTTGGCAACACCCATGCCAGCTATCGGTTGGGATTGATGTGCCAGGAGCAGCATCAGGGCAAGTTGGTCAGTGAATGCCTCGACTGGTTCGAGAAAGCCGCCAAACAGGATCATGCAGAGGCGCAATTGATCCTTGGGCAGTGGTATGCCAAGCAGCAGGGGGCGGATGAGGATGCCGTCAAATGGTTGGAAAAAGCGGCAGAGCTGGGCAATCGAGACGCTCAGTACCAGCTGGGCAAGCGCTATGAGCAGGGGAGAGGGGTGAGCAAACGCCAGGATATTGCCCAGCGCTGGTTTGAGAAGGCTGCCGCCCAGCAGCAGCCGGATGCTTTGCTACAGCAAGCCAGACAGGCCGCCCCTATCTATGCGTTCGCCGCCTATCAACGGGCGGCCAATGCCGGTTCTGCTGACGCCGAACTCTGGCTTGGCAAGGCTTATCTGGCTGGGGAGTGGGTATCTGCAGACCCTGCTTTGGGTCGCTACTGGCTGGAGCTGGCCGCCGCACACGGTTCCCATGAGGCCGAATATCAATTGAGTTTGCAGCAGGTAGACCGGGAGCAGCAGATCCACTGGTTAACGCGTGCTGCTGACGGTGGCGTGACCAAGGCATGGTTCGATCTGGCAGTGCTACAGCAGGGGCAAGGTGAACTGGAGCAGGCCAGAACTAGCTATGCCAAGGCCGCTCGGCAAGGGAATAGGGCTGCACTCTATGCCTATGGTGAAATGCTGCGTTTGGGGCAAGGGGGCAAAGAAGATTACGCACTGGCACTCAAACAGTATCGCTTAGCGGCACAGCAAGGTGACCGCCAGGCCCAATACCGGATGGGAACACTGCGAGAGGAAGGCCTGGGGGCTCCGCGCAACCGGATACATGCCTATGCCTGGCTCTCATTGGCTGCCACAGAAGGGATGCCGGAGGCTATGCAGGCCCGTGATGAACTCGAGGCCACGATGACCAAGCCTGAAGTCAAACAAGCACAGAAACTCTCTGAGCACTGGTTTGGCAAGATGTCATCAACGGCTAAGAAAAGCTAAAAAAGAACATAGGAAAGAAGCGGCCTTGGTGGGCCGCTTCTTTCCTATTTAGTTGGCAAATTGCCAACCACAAATTCAGCCTACACCTACATCAGGCTCTCGAGTGAACGAGCAGGTAATGTCCGAGGATAGTCCCAAATGAGGTGCGATAGGGTAGCGTCGACGATATATTAATCGCTCAATAGATTCAGGGAGGAATTATGACGATATTGCAGGAAATCTTGATCTGGACTCAGGGTCTTCCAGCGTGGCAAAGCGATGCCGTAGCTCGCTTGCTGGCGAAACAAACGCTGACACCACAAGACTATGAGGATTTATATGCTTTGCTCAAACTTGCCCATGGCATCCCAGATCCAAGGAATCGCCAACCCAAGCCGCTAACTGCCGAACAGGTTCCTGCTTCGGTCGAGGCAAACACACATATTGAGCTGCGGTCCATCAAAAATCTGCGTAACGTCAACGCGATTGCAGAAAACCAGCAGTTGGCGGTAGGTCCTGCGGGCATGACTGTCATTTATGGCGATAACGGATCCGGCAAGTCTGGATATTCGCGTGTACTCAAACGTGCCTGTCGTGCCCGCGATCAGTCGGAACCCATTCACCCCAATGCTAATTTACCGGGAGCCAAGACCGGCAATGCTCAGGCGTCCTTCGACATAGGGATTGACGGCACAGTCAAGGAAGTGACTTGGTACCAAGGAAAAGAGCCGCCACCAGAGCTTTCTTCATTCGCTATCTTCGACGCGCATTGCGCGCGTGCCTATCTGGATCGTGAGGATGACTTTTCCTACGTGCCGTACGGCCTAGAAGTATTCGAGGCTCTTGCTAGGGTCTGTCAACAACTAAAAACCTCAGTTGAGATCGAGCAAAAACAGTCGGCGGTGGATCTTACTGCATTCGCGCACCTACAGGGGGAAACTGTTGTCGGCAAGTTGATCGCGGAGCTCTCTGCGAAAACCAACACCGCACATATTGAAGCTCTCGCCACCCTCAAGCCGGAAGAGCTTGAGCTGCGGGAAACGCTGGAGAAAAGCCTTAAGGAAAATAACCCGAAGGAAAAAGCTGGCCTCTTGCGCCTGCGCACGCGACGTGTCGCTGCGATCGCCAAAAATGCTGTAGAGAAAGGACTTGTTGTCGGTCCCGAAGCAGTAGCCAAGTTGAAGGTTCTAGTCGATAGTTTCCGAACAGCTCAGGCTGCTGCTGCTCTTGCAGCGAAGAGTTTCAAGGAAGGTGAAAATCTACTGCCGGGAACCGGTGGAGAAGCGTGGCGGGAATTGTTTGACGCTGCACGAAAGTTCGCTCTTGAAGCTTATTCAGACAAACAGTTTCCTGATTTGGGGATAGGCACTGCATGCCCACTTTGCCAGCAGCCGCTGGCTGCTGGCGCGGAACGGTTATTGCGATTCGAGGTGTTCATACAAGAGGAAGCGGAAAAAACGGCTCAAGCACGCCGCCAGGCGCTTGCCACCGAGTATCGTCCATTCGCTGCCTCTGTCATGATGTTGAACCTAGATGAGGTTACGCAGGCAGAGATAGCTGAAATTGACCCATCGTTAGTGATCGAGACTAAGGCGTTCGAGGCTGCATTGACGGTTCGACACGAAGCGATCAAGGCTGCAATTGTCTCCCATGATTGGACGGGGTTGGATCAGGCTCTAGTCAGCCCTGCAGATCGCCTACAGGCGCTCGCGGACAAGCTGAATGCAGAAGCTGAGTCTTTAGAAAAAGCCTCGAATGAGGATTTTCGCACTGCATTACAGAAGCAACTTAACGAGTTGGATGCACGAGTTAAACTCAGCCAAATCAAAGAGGCCGTGCTTACAGCGGTGACGAAGCTTGGGTATCTGGGAAAGTTGAAAAAATGTCTAACCGCAATTAGGACAAACTCCATATCACTCAAATCATCGGAGCTCACAGAAAAGGTCGTCTCCAAGGAACTGGCTGATGCGCTAAATCGGGAGTTCAAGACCCTTGGGGTGGGGGGGTTGAGTGTTTCTCTCCAAAGCCGTGCCGACCGTGGGAAAGCATTGCACAAGCTGAAGCTACAATTGCCACAGGTCCGTAGCCCTGGTGAAATCCTGAGCGAAGGCGAGCAACGAGCCATCGCAATTGGCTCGTTCCTAGCCGAAGTGAGTCTGAGTGGCAGTAAAGGGGGTATCGTCTTCGACGATCCTGTTTCCTCGCTAGATCATCGGCGGCGCGAGCGAGTGGCCAAGCGTCTTGCTGATGAAGCTGTGCAGCGGCAAGTCATCATTTTCACTCACGACATCTACTTCCTCTGCCTGCTGGCTGAGGAAGCGAAGAAAATCGGGGCAGAAATGGTTACGCAAAGCCTAACGCGGCGTGCAGAAGGCTTCGGTATTGCTGACCCAGAATTGCCGTTCGAAGGGAAAAACGCCAGCAAGCGCATAGGCGCGCTAAAGGCGCAGCATCAGGTGATTACCAAGCTATACAAAGAAGGCAATGAAAAGGACCATCATCACCAGACTATTGATGCGTACTTCCGTCTGCGTATGGCGTGGGAACGAGCAGTGGAAGAAGTCCTCCTGCGCGAAGTCATTCTCCGTTTCCGCAAGGGTGTGGAGACACAGCGACTTGTCGGTGTGAGTGTTGATGATGAGGACTATGCACAGGTCAACGCAGGAATGAGCAAGTGCTCCAACTATGCCCATGACAAAGCTATGATAGGTGGCGTTGCCGTGCCAGACCCGGACGAACTGCTAGCAGACATCCTCGCACTGGAGAACTGGCGCGCACAGGTGCACAAACGTTCTGAAGAGACTGCGAAGAAGCGCAAGGCTGGAAACGTCGCTGTAAGGACTCAAGCACAAGGAACTCCAGTTTGACCCAACTCGAGAGGCTCAACTAAACCGAGTTTATGCGGTCTTATGTAATCTGCAGGATGTTTCGCTCGATAGTAGTTCGTCATCGGCACAAAAAAATAGAAAAGCGGCCTTCGTGGGCCGCTTCCTTCTTATTTAGTTGGCAAATTGCCAACCACAAACTCAGCCCAAGCATCCATCATGGGTCGACGCTGGTCCAGCAAGTCTGTGCGGTGGTATGCAGCTTCGACCTTGTTCTGAACTGTATGGGCTAACGCTCGTTCAGCGAGATCCCGCGCATAGCCCTGCTCGCTGCACCAGTCTCGAAAGCTGGAACGAAAGCCATGGGCAGTCGCCATTCTGCCAGGAGTACAGCTCTCCGCTTTGGCCCTTCTCAGAAACATCGTCAGCACTGTGTCTGAGAGTGGTACTTGGTCTCTGGGAGAAGGGAATACCAATTCGTCATGTAATCCCCTTAACCCCTTCAGGATCTTGACAGCACGAAGAGATAACGGAACACGATGTTGTTGCTTGGCTTTCATACGCTCGGCAGGCAAGGTCCAGATCTTTGCCTCCAAGTCTACTTCTGACCACTTCATGGCTCTGACTTCACCTGAGCGGCATGCGGTCAGGATCAAGAACTCCAGCATTGAGCGGGTTACATCGTACTGTTGCGTTGTTCTCAGATGTTTTTGCACAAATGCAGGGATATCACGCCAAGGCATCGCAGGCTGGTGTTCTACCCGCACAGACTTGCTGGGTTGTGCCGGTAGTAAATGACCCACCACATCTACTGGGTTTGCAGAGGTATAGCCGTGAGCCCATGCCCAAGCCATCACTGCGTGTAGGCGCTGCTTAACACGGCTTGCTGTTTCCGGGATCGTCAGCCATATCGGTTGCAGAACTGAAGCGATATGAGCTGGGGTTATCGCATCAATGGAGATAGCGCCAATGGTAGGAAAGGCATATTGCTCCAATGTGGTGATCCATTGCTTACCGTGTTTGGGGTTCTTCCAACCTGGTAGCAAGCTTTCGTAGACCAATCTGGCAGATGCTTCCAACGTCGGGATCTTCGGCTTGTTCTGCTCCTGCAGTCGGACCTCTAGCGGATCCAGGTTATTCGCCAGCTGTTCCCGCATTGCCTGTGCGTCTCGAGCTGCATCAGCGATGGATATCTCGGGGTAAGTCCCGAGGCCTGCATTCCGCCGTTTCTTTGTCAGTGGGCTGACATAGCGGAATACCCACTTGCCTCTGCCCTTGGCGGTAGAAGGGTGTAGCGTCAAGCCTGTAACGCCACCGTGAGCAAGGGGTTTATCTTCCGGCTTGATGTTACGAGCTTTAGTATCGGTGAGGATTGCCATCAGGGAACCTCCTTGAGAATTGAATATGCCACGCAGTATGCCACCAAGCATGCGCAGTGGTAATATGTGATTGGGATGGATTGGACAATGCTTGGCTCTAACTTACTGATAGTAAATGGCGTGTTGGGTTTGCGTGGAGTTGATTGGACTTGATTGCGGCGGGCTGTCTCTCCGCCATTTATTCCCCTCAAGCCCGCGTCCGTCGCGGGTTTGTCATTTCTATCTCATCTCTGTCCATCCCCCGCCTCAGCCATCTCCCAATGTCTTTTCCGATTTGGGGCCTGTGGTCACGGGGTCGCGAAGTCTCACCCCATTCTCTCGAATGTCCATTCACCTGATTAGCCACTTGCCGGCCCAGACAGGTCTCCCGGGGTCATCACCAACATGGTGATGGGGAATGGGCCCGCACCTGCAGGGTCATCTGGGCGACCCCGCGAGCTCAGCCATCGCGATCCCCCTGATAGGCGCAGAAAGCCTGCTAGTAGATGTGTCCAGAGCTCGCTATTGGTGCTTGGTTTTCTATCCCGCAGCCATCATCAAAGCAACGTGGCTGCGG
Source organism: Aeromonas sp. MaB10011B (assembly GCF_017939325.1). Taxonomy (NCBI): domain Bacteria; kingdom Pseudomonadati; phylum Pseudomonadota; class Gammaproteobacteria; order Aeromonadales; family Aeromonadaceae; genus Aeromonas; species Aeromonas sp. MaB10011B. Next base: position 6,489 of record NZ_JAGKRK010000052.1, read on the forward strand.
GTTGGAGACTCATGCCTTGCGGCTGGCGAGCTGGCGAAGGCGCTGGGTGCTCTGGTGCAGACTCTGGTGCTGCACCTCGTTCAGGGCGCAGTGCTTGAGCACGTACTCGGCGCTGGCCACCACCGTCTTCCAGCGCGGTGCCTTGGGCAGGGTGTCGAGGTTCAGGTACTTGTCGAGGGTGCGGGTCTGGGGACTGGATCTGTCCATGTAGACCCGCCACAGCTTGCTCTTCTCCGCCAGCACTATCTTGCCCTTGCCGGTGCTCTGCTGCCAGGCATCCAGGGTGAGGCGCATGGTGTCCACCAGGGCGCGGCGCAGGGGCTCGTCATCCTGCTGGCGAATGAGGTTGTCGGCGAGCGATCTGAATTCGCCGCCGAGCCGGCTCAGTTCCCCCAGCAGATGACCATCCTCGATGATGGCCTGGCGCGACAGGCTCTTGAGGGCGTTCTCCAGTGCAGCCATGCGATTGTCGTCCTGGCGCGGTTCGGTGCCAAGGGTCAGCGCATAGGCGTGCTGCCCCCCCAGGTTGATGGGCAGGGCGCGGGCGTTGAGGGTGTCTCGCTGGCCCGCCACCAGGAAGTCCAGCTCCCGCTCCGGCTGCGCGGTCATGTCGGGCCACTGGCTTGCCAGCGGGGCGGCCAGCCACTCGTCCAGCATCTGCCCCTCCATGGCTTCCGGCTCCTGACCCAGCAGGCGCGCCAGGGCCCGGGAGGCAAACAGCACTCCTCCTTGCTCATCGAGGAAGACCATGGGGTCGGCCCCCTCGCCAAGCAGGGCGAGGAGCCGCTCCTGATCCTGGTGCAGTTGTTCCTGGAGCAGCAGACGGTGCTCTATCTCCTGTTTGAGCAGGCGGTTCTCCACCAGGGAGGCGCGCCCGGCGCTGGCCTCCAGCAGGGCCCTCACCCGGGCGAACAGCTCCTCCTTGCAGAAGGGTTTCACCAGATAGTCGTTGGCCCCGGCGTTGAAACCCTCTTCAATCTCCTTGGGCTGGTTGAGGGCGGTGAGCAGCAGCACCGGCAGCTTCTCCTTGGGGTGCTGCTGGCGCAGACGGCGGCAGACGTCGAAGCCCGAGAGGGTGGGCATCATCACATCAAGCAGGATGAGATCCACCGGCTCCTGAGCCAGCTTGGTCAGGGCGTCGTGGCCGTCGCTGCTGGGCAGGATGCGATAACCGCAGGGCTGCAGCAGGTGGCGCAGTATGTGCAAATTGATGGGCTCGTCATCCACCACCAGGATGACGGGGGCATCTTGCGGCGGGGGCGGCAGATCCTCGCTCTTCCAGTCCGGCAGGATGACGGGCTGCTGGCGCACCAGCTGGTGCTCTATCTGGCGGCTGTCTAGGGTCAGACTGCCTGCCTTGCCGCTGGCCAGCGGCAGGGTGAAGGCGAAGGTGGAGCCGACGCTCGGCTCGCTCTCCACGAACAGCTCCCCCCCCATCAGGTGTACCAGCTGGCGGGTGATGGAGAGACCGAGGCCCGCTCCCTGCTTGCTCACTTCCGGGCTCATCTGCACCAGGGGCTCGAAGATGTGCTCCAGGTGATCCCTGGCGATGCCGATGCCGGTGTCGGTCACCTTGATGCGCAGGAAGTTGCCCTCCACCAGGGCGCTCAGCACCACCTTGCCCTGGGGGGTGTACTTGATGGCGTTGCCCACCAGGTTGTAGAGCACCTGCTCGAGGCGCTGCTCGTCCGCCAGCACAGGGGGCAGCTCGGCGGGGCTCTTGTCCACCAGGGTGAGGGGCTTGGCCTGTACCAGATGCTGGCAGAGATCCAGCACCAGCCGGATGACCCCCTTGGAGGAGACCGGCTGGGGGTGGATCTCCAGCTGGCCGTAGCGCATCTGGTGGTAGTCGAGCAAGTCGTCCACGAGGCGCGCCAGACCGTCGGCGCTCTTGATGATGAGGCCGAGTTGTTTCTGCTGCCCTTCGGTCAGGTCCTGCTGGCTGGCGAGCATGGACTCGGCCATCCCCTTGATGCCGTGGATGGGGGTGCGCAGCTCGTGGGAGGTGTTGGCCAGGAGCTCGTCTTTGAGCTTGTCCGCCTGTTGCAGGCTGAGGTTCTGCTTGTGGGTCAGCTTGACCTGCTGTTGCAGCTCCTGGGTCTGGCGTTCGATGAGCTCGATCTTGTCCTTCACCGAGCGCTGCATGTGGCGAAACGCCTGGGCCAGCCGGTCGATGTCGTCGTCGGTGCGGGGGATGGTGATGGGGTGATCCAGGGCGCCGTCAGCCACCTGTTCGGCGGCGGCGGTGAGGGATCGCAGGGGCGCCGTGATGGAGTGGGAGAGCCAGCGGGAGAAGAGGATCAGCAGCAGCAGTGAGCCTGCCCCCAGCAGGATCACCAGGGTCTCGAGCTGGCGGATGGGGGCATAGGCCTCGCTGGTGGAGATCTCGGCGATGAAGGCCCACTCGGTATCGAACACCTTCACCTGGGTATAGGCGGCCAGCACCTCGTCATCGTGGTAGGAGAGGAAGGGGCCGACCCCCTGCTCCCCGGAGAGGGCCTTGATGATGAGGGGGGTCTGCAGCGGTCGGAAGTCGGGGCTGAAGCTGTTCTCCACGCTGAATTCGGGGGCGAGCCAGGCGTTGGCGCGCATCCGCTTGTCCGGGCCGATGAGAATGGTCTCGCCGGTTGCGCCGAGCCCCTCCCGCTCCGCCATGATCTGGTTGAGCTTGTCCGGCAGCAGCTCGAAGATGACCACGCCGCGCACATAGTCGTACTGCATCACGGGAGCGGCGAGGTAGGCGACCACCTGGCCGGTCAGCTCGTTGCGGCCAAAATCGGTGAACTCGAAGATCTGCTGGGGCTTCTGGCCGCCATCGAGGCGGCGCTTGATCTTGGCGAAGGTGTTGCCAAGACCGCTGGACTGGTAGGGGCCCGAGAGCAGGTTGGTGGCGAAGTTGGCCTGCTTGGTGACCGAGTAGACCACGTCACCGTTCAGATCCACCAGGAAGATGTCGCTGTAGTTGGATTTGCGCACCATGTCGGCGTAGCCGCGATGGAAGCGCTGGTGGACGCGGCCATACATCTCGTCTGCCAGGATGAGGGCGCTGATGGAGGGCTCTATCTCCACCTGACTGTCAGGTTGTTGCAGCTTGTCCCAGGAGCCCGGCACATAGCGGGCCTGGGCGCGGGCACGGGCCTCCTGCGGCGTGGTGCCGAGCTTCTCGAAGGCACCGGTGAAACCGTAGAAGCGACCGATACTGTTGCCGGCAAAGTCCTGCTGGGAGAAGTTGATGATCTGCTCCTTGAGGTTGCCGAAGTAGTCTTGCAGCTGGTTTTTCTTGATGTTGCGCACCGAGACCAGATGGTTGGAGGTCTGGGTGGTGAGATCCTTGCCGTGGCTATAGAGGAAAAACAGGGTGACGACCAGGAAGGGCACCAGGCCCAACATGAAAAAAGCCAGCATCAGCTGCGGTCTGAGCCCCCGAGGCCTGAAGTTCCATTTCATCGCATGATTTTCAATTGAGAATCCAGTTACTAAGCGCGATGAGTTTCTGACTAAAGGCTAACTATTTCAATGGCTTTATCTTAAATTCGCTCGTCGGGTCACAGGGAGCGGTGGGATTTTCGACCAAGGCGTCTAAAGGGTGAGCAAACAGCACGGGAAAGGGCTTAAAGTGAGAAAAAAGGGTTGTGCCCGAGCTCGGGGTACGTATAATGCGCCTCGTTGTCAGGCAACTGGCACGCAAGCAGTCATGCGGGAATAGCTCAGTTGGTAGAGCACGACCTTGCCAAGGTCGGGGTCGCGAGTTCGAGTCTCGTTTCCCGCTCCAATACTCCATGGCACCAACCATGGACATCACTCTCAAGGCAATGCCTTGTCAGCATGGCGCGTTAGCAAAGCGGTTATGCAGCGGATTGCAAATCCGTTTAGTCCGGTTCGACTCCGGAACGTGCCTCCATCTTCTCCCTGTTATCCACGTCACTGACGTTGTCCATCCGCCATGGCGGCACAGGATGATGCTTCATTGCATGTCAGTCAGCCGTGAACAACCCTCCCGTTGCCACGTCTTGTGCAGATGCAGATCCATCTCGGCCAATGCCTCGCCCCTGGATCCGGACCTCTCTTCGCCCCCCTGTTCTGCCAGCGCGGCCATCTCCTTTATCAGCAAACCGCATTGCCACAGGCTGGCGGTGGGGACCCCGTGATAGGGGATGTCGATGGCATCGTCACGATTGAGCCGCCACTCCTGCCACTGGCCCCAGGCGAGCACGCCCAATGCCCCCAGCAGCGCTGCATCTGCAAGTTTCATCCTGTGTTCCTCCGTTCTGGCCCAGTCCTCGTTAACTCTGGAACAGGGGCCGCGTTTTGCCACCTTTGTTGTTTTTTAGTTAAAGAATGTAACCCGGTTTCATTTTTAGGCTTTTAGCCCCATTTTTTATCAAAAAATGGCGCAGTCGGTGTAGTAATCCTACAATGATTGGCGTAATATTTGTTCAGTGGTCTTACCAGTGAGGCGTTACATCATGTTTCATCCCTTCTCCCTGACTCAGATAATCCTTCGCCGCATCTTCGTCCTGATGGCGGGTCTGCTCGCCTTCCCGGTGATGCTGTTTCGCCGGGATCGCGCCCGTTTCTACAGTTACCTGCACCGCATCTGGAGCAAGACCAGCACCAAGCCGGTCTGGCTCAAGATGAGCGAGCGAGGGGAGCGGATCTTCTACTGATCCTCCCCGTGACGCCCGTTTCACCCGGCGCCAGACTGGCGTGACAGGCAGGGCGCACCTCCCGATATAAAAAAACCGACACCCTGGTGTCGGTTTTTTTATGGGGCTCGAACCGCCACCGGCCTTGTATCCATGGCTGGTCCACGTTGTCTCTTGTCTCTGTGGGCGACCCTTTATGCCGCAAACGCGGCGCACTCTCAGCCGCATTCTCAGCCGCGCCCGTGCGACATGACGGGAGGAAGGGTGGCGGTACTCAGGGCGCTGGCCCCAGGGTGGCCAGCGCCGCGCGCAGACGGGCGAGGCCGATGGGCTTGAACAGGCAGTCGTTCATGCCGGCGGCGAGGCAAAGCTCCCGCTCGCGAGGCTGGGCATGGGCGGTGAAGCCCCAGACGGGCAGGTCATAGCCGAGGGCTCGCAGGCTGCGGGTCAGCTCGAAGCCGTCCATCACCGGCATCTGGCAGTCGGTGATGACCAGATCGAAGGGGTGGCTGGCGAGGGCGCGCAGGGCCTCCAGGCCATTGCTGCGTACACTGACGTCGTGTCCCAGGTGCTTGAGCTGCTGGCGCAGCAGGATCTGGTTGGCGTGATTGTCATCGACCACCAGGATATGCAGCCGATGGGGGAGGGGTTGAGCCTGGTGGGGCTGGGGCGCCGGCATTGCCGTGATCGGGGCGGGGGGTTGCTGGGCGAGCGTGAGGGGCAGCCTTATCTCGAGCCGGGTGCCTTCGCCGACCTGGCTGTGAACGGCTATCTCCCCCCCATCATCTAGCACAGGATGCGGGCTATATTGAGGCCCAGCCCGCTGCCGGGGAACTGGCCCTGGCCGTGGGCGCGATAGAAGGGGGTGAAGAGCCGGGGCAGCTTGTCCGCGGGAATGCCGGCTCCGGTGTCGGTGATGGCGACCCGGCCCTGCTCGGTGAACTTGATGGCGTTGCCGATGAGATTGAAGAGGATCTGGCGCAGGCGAAGGGGATCGATCAGCACCCTTGGCATGGGGGTGTCGGGCAGCCTGACCTCATAGATCAGCCCCTTCTGCTCGGCCATGCCCGCAAAGACCCGGGTGACGGACGAGAGCAGGGGGGCGAGATCGCAGGGGGTGGGCGTCAGGGTCATCTGGCCCGCCTCTATGGAGGCGATATCCAGGCTGTCCCCCAGCAGATCCAGCAGGCCGTTGGCGGAGTCGGCGGCGATGCGCAGCAGCTCGCCGCTGTGACGGCTGAGGGCGGGATCCTCGGTGGCCAGCTCCAGCATGCCGAGGATGGCGTTCATGGGGGTGCGGATCTCGTGGCTCATGGTGGCGAGGAAGTCGCTCTTGGCTCGCGGCCTGCTGTTTGGCCTCGCGCAGCGCCTCTTCCAGCCGCTTGCGGTCCGTGATGTCTATCCAGCCGTCGATCACCCCGCTGATGGCCCCCTCCCCGTCGAAATAGGGCACCATCCAGTGATAGATGTCGCTCTGGGTTCCCCTGTGATGGAAGAGGCGATCCGCAAAGATGGGCTGCCCCTCCTGCAATACCCTGGCAAAGTCCTGCTCCAGCACGGCGATGCTGCCTGCATCGAGCACCCCTGACAGCCCCTGGGCGAAGGGCTGACCCAGGATGGCCTTTGGCTCGGCGCCGAGCTGGGTCAGGTATTTGCTGTTGCACAGCAGCACCTTGCCGCTCTTGTCCCGCACGACGATGGGGTGGGGCAGGCTCTCCCCCAGTGCCCGGATGAACCTGACATGGGCCTCCAGTTGCTGGCGGGAAGCCTGCTCGGCGCTGGCCATCCGCTTGAACATGCGGTTGCGATAGAGCAGCACCAGCGCCAGGGTGAGGAGCCCCACGAACACCAGGTAGACGATGTGGGCGTGGCGGTCCATGAAGCCGGGCATCGGCAGTTTGCGGTTGCGCCACTCGTAACTCATCATGGCGAGCTCGTTGGGGGGGATGGCGAGGATGGTCTTGTCGAGGATCCCCATCAGCATCCCCTGTCCGGGCAGGCTGGCAAACCCCATCCGGATTGGCTCCTCATCGGCGGGGCCGGCGATGCGCAGCGGGCTCAGGGGATCATTGTCCAGTGCATGGCGGGCAAAATAGAGGGGCACGATGGCGGCATCCACCCGTCCCTGGGCGAGCACCTCCATCGCTTCTGCGGCACTCTCCACCTGGGTGATGCGGCTGCCCTCCAGTCTCTGTGCGAGGGGCACATGGTGCGTCATCGCCACCGTCTTGCCCGCCAGACTCCGGATGGTGTCGATCCCTTGTTCCTCCTGGCGGGTGAGGATCACATAGATGTTGTCGGTGGCGTAGGGCACCGAGGTGCGCAGCCCGTAGTGTTCGGCCACCTGCTGGGAGATGGCGCCGATGAGGTCGATGGCGCCTGACTGCATGGCTTTTGCCAACTGGCGCTCGGAGTCTGCCCGCACGAACTCGAAGGTGAGGCCGGTGCGTGTGCGGATCTTGTCCAGCATGTCCACCGTCATGCCGACCAGCTGGCCGTCATGATCCAGGGCGCCATAGGGGTAGAGGTTGTCCATCAGCCACACCCTGATGGGGGGTGCTTGCCGCATCCAGGCCCGCTCGGCGGCATCATAGAGATCGGCGCTTCGCTCGTTCATGTCGCGGATGGGCCCGTTCCACTGGGTGAAGAGGGTGTTGCGCGCCCGGTCGTCGATGGCCGCCAGCCCCCGGTTGACCAGGCTGAGCAGGGCGGGCTCGGTGGCCGGGACGGCAAAGCGGAACTCGGCAGGCGCCAGATCGGGCGGGGCCTCGCCCCGCTGGCGAAGGTTGTCGAAGCGCTCGCTGTTGAGGTAGTGGGTGGCGTGGGCATCCCCCAGCAGGATGTCGTCGCGGCCGAAGAAGACTGCATCGAACGCCTCCATGTTGGAGGGATAGGTCACCAGGGTGAGGGTGGGGTAGTAGCGGCCAAAGCGCACCCTGTCTATCTGATCCCGGACGGCGGCCACCCGCTGTCCCGGTGTGAGCAGTGCCCCCCGATAACGTCTGGGCACGGAGAAGACGAGGGGGCTGCTGAAATAGGGGGTGCTCAGGCGGATCGCCCGGGTGTCACTGTCCGCCAGGGTGAGATTGCCGAGGCTGGCGAGGTGTATCTCCCCCCGTGCCAGAGCACGGAGCAGGTGCGCCTTGTCGGGGAAGGCGTTCAGGGCAACGGGTTTGTCCAGCATCCGGGCCAGCAGGTCGATGTAGTCGGCACTGAGCCCCTCGACGCGCTGGCGAGCGATCATGGTGAAGGGGCGGTAGTCCTCTTGCAGGATGCCGACCCGCAGTTGGGACTGCTGGCGCAGCCATCCGAGCTCCGCCTCCGACCAGCGGGGAGGCAGCGGGGCGGGATCGTAGCGGCTGTGCAGGGTCAGGGCCTGCACAGGTTGAAGGCAGAGCAGACAGAGCAGGATCAGTGTTCGATATAGGTTCATCTAGCCACCCGACGCGACAGCCATCCCTGCCAAGCCTCATCCAATGGCGGCCATTCTACCGGAAAATGGCTATAACGAGTCCGCTATTTCTCCACGCGCGTCGGCGAGAGCACGTCAAGCAGGGCGGCCTGGCCGCCCCGCCCTCAACCGAACTGGTAGGCCCCCATGTAGAGGCTGCCGTAATCCCAGCTGTCGTGCAGCTTTCGGGGTCTGTCGGTCCCCGCCGCGCCGAGCGCCACAAACAGGGGGCGCAGGTGATCGTCATGGGGATGGGATTCCACCGCGCCCGGCGCCCGGGCCCGGTAATCTTCCAGCGCCCCCCTGTCTCCCTCTGCCATGGTCTGCTCCAGCCAGCGGGCAAACTGACTGGCCCACTGGGGAACCGGCGAGCCGTCCGGCCCGAGGGCACGCAGGTTGTGGGTGATGGCGCCGGAGGCGAGGATGCCGATCCCTTGCTCGCGCAGCCCCTGCAATGCCTCCCCCAGTTGCCACAGCTGGGCCGGGGTGAAGCTGGCCGGGATGGCGATCTGCACCAGGGGGAGTTCACTGTCCGGATCCATCAGGGAGAGGGGGGACCAGACTCCGTGATCCAGCTCGCGGCGCACCGGGGTGGCGGGCAGGCCGGCCAGCAGCAGCTGATCGCTCACCGCTTCCTGCAACCATTGCGGGCTCGTCGCGGGCCAGCGGATCTGGTAGAGGGGCTCGGGGAAGCCGTAGAAGTCGTACATCAGGGCCGGGCTGGGCTCGACGTTGATCTGCAGCTCGCTTCGGCTGAACCAGTGGGCCGAGATCACCACCAGCCCTCTGGCACCCTCGAGGCGCAGTTGCTTCAGGAACCGGGTCGCGGGCTGATCGCGCAGGACCAGATCCGGGGCGCCGTGGGAGATGAACCAGACAGGGGCGATAGACATGACAGACTCCATATGCGTTGTGCCGATGCGCGCGGCGCACCGACAACCCGAGGCCAGGGCGACATGCCGCTGACGATGTGGTCATTATCTGCCCCTATTTATGGGTTAACAATCAGGCTTTAAGGATAAGCACTCTTCACTTTTGGTTGATAGTCTGGCATCAGGGCGAGGGAGACCGGGGCAGAAACGACAACGCCGGCGCAGTGCGCCGGCGTTGTGATCAGGGTCCGTCGGACGTGGCCTCTGACGGGATGCCCCGCAGCGCCGCCGCCAAGATCAACGCGGGCCCAGGGCGGGTTTATTGAATGCCCAGCAGCTCCACGTCGAAGATGAGGACTGAGCCCGGCGGGATCTTGCCGGCGGCGCGATCGCCATAGGCCAGGTTGGCGGGGATGTAGAAGCGGGTCTTCTCCCCTTCCACCATCAGTTGCACCCCTTCGGTCCAGCCCTTGATCACCTGGTTGAGGCCGAACTCGATGGGTTCGCCACGGGCGACGGAGCTGTCGAACACGGTGCCATCCAGCAGCTTGCCCTCGTAGTGCACCTTCACCTTGCTGGTGGCGGTGGGGTGAACGGTACCGGTGCCCGGGGTCAGCACTTCGTACTGCAGGCCGGAGGCGGTGGTGGTCACCAGGGGTTTTTCCTGGTTGCTGGCGAGGAACTCGGCCCCCTTGCGCACGTTCTCTTCCGCCAGCTTCCGGTTGTTGCTGCTGGAGTAGAAGTAGTAGGCGGCGCCGGCGATAAGAAGGGCTATCAGAATGAATTTCATCGGGTTTTCCTGTTCCTTGAAATCAGAGTGCGAGTGAGGGGGCATCTTATCCCAGCCAGGGGGAGAGGGCGAGGGGAGGCGCCCCGGGATGTGACCTGGCGGGCAAGGGGGCGGGGGCAGCTGAGTGCCCCCGCCGCGGGGTTACTTGACGGCCACCATCATCAGGGCGGGCAGGGCGAAGAAGAGCCCGGCCACGTAACCCAGCGCCAGAAGCTTGTTCTCGCTGCCGACCCGGGCCAGGGCTTCGGCGGCCTTGATGGGCAGCTCCCGCAGGAAGGGTACCCCGTAGATGAGCACCACGGCGAAGAGGTTGAACAGCACGTGGACCAGGGCGATGGTCAGGGCGAGCTGGGCACCGGCACCGCTGATGGCGGTGGCGGCCAGCAGGGCGGTGATGGTGGTGCCGATGTTGGCCCCCAGGGTGAAGGGATAGAGCTGGCGGGTGTTGAACACGCCGCCTCCCGCCAGGGGGATCATCAGGCTGGTGGTGGTGGAGGAGGACTGCACCATCACGGTGACCAGGGTGCCGGAGGCGATGCCGGTGAGCGGGCCACGGCCCAGGGCCTTGTGCAGCAGCTCCTTGGCACGGCCCACCATGACCTGTTGCAGCACCTTGCCAAGGGCGGTGACGCAGAACAGGATGAGCAGAATCCCGATGAGAATGGTGGCGATGGCGCCCCCCTTGCCCGGCAGGAAGGCGACGGCACCGTCGATGAGATCCAGGGACGGGGAGATGAGGGGCTTCATGAAATCCATCCCCTTCATCGACATGTCGGCGGAGCCCAGCAGCAGGCTGGCAATCCCTTCCGCACTCTTTTGCAGCAGACCGAACATCAGCTCCAGGGGCAGGAAGATGAAGACCGCCAGCAGGTTGAAGAAGTCGTGCACGGTGGCGGCGGCGAAGGCGCGGCGAAACTCGCCTCTGTCCCGGATGTGCCCCAGGGAGACGATGGTGTTGGTGATGGTGGTGCCGAGGTTAGCCCCCATCACCATGGGGATGGCCATGGCCATGGGCAGGCCCCCTGCCACCAGGCCGACGATCACCGAGGTGACGGTGCTGGAGGATTGCACCAGGGCGGTGGCCAGGATGCCGAGCAGCAGCGCGACGAAGGGGTTGTTGGCAAAGGCGAAGATCTGGGCCGCGCCCTCGGCGCCGCCGGAGAAGCCCTTGAAGCCGTGGGAGACGGCGCCAACGGCGACCAGGATCAGGTAGATCAGCGTGATCACCGCGAGCCAGTTGAACAGGGGGCCGGGACGACGGATCTGCTGGGGTGCGGAAGATGCGGTGCTGTGCATATGGCCTCTTGGGGTCGTTCTGCGTTGAAAATGGACGGGCGCATTACAACAAGGCCCCATGACAGAAATATGACAACGTGACACTTTTATGATGCTTTGGTGACAGGGCGGCAGGGGGCGTCGCAGACAAAAGGTGTCGGAGCAAACGCCGATATGACGCCATCCGGCTCATCACCGGCCCCCGCCCTTGCACTGGGATCCCAGGGTTATATGCTGCCGGACTTTCCTGTCTTGAAACTGAGGAAGTGATGATGCGTGCATGGGTTTTGTGCCTCTCCCTGGGTCTGCTGTCTGCCGGTGCGCAGGCCAGCGTGTTCAAGTCCGAGTGCAACCTCGACAAGGCGGTCAGGAACGAGGCGATGAACGCCACCCTGGGGGTCAAGGGCAACTGCGATGCCGACAAGCTGGTGCGCAAGCAGAAGGAGAAGGCCAATGCCGAGGTGAAGAAACACACCACGGACGTGCTGGAGAAGAAGACGGCGGGACTGAAAGAGACCAGCCAGAACACCAATGCGGCCCTGAACAAGCAGAGTGCCGGTATGAAGCAGGCGCAGGACAAGGTCAACCAGACCCGCAAGGATGTCAACGCCGTGACCAGGGCTCCGGTCAAGGCGGCCGCCACGGCCGTGCTCAATCAGGGGTGAGGGTCCGCGCACCGGACGTCTGAATGCAAGAAGGGGAGCCATGGGCTCCCCTTCTGTTTGGGCGTGTGTGCCGCCTTACTGGCCGTCGGCCGCTTCCTCGTACTGACGGAAGGGGATGCGGAACACGGCGAGGCGCAGGAAGAGGTAGGTGACCCCGATCCCCGCCCAGATGAGGCCAAGCTCCAGGGAGCTCTGCTCCAGGTTGATCCACAGCGCCCCTATGGTGGCGGCCCCCAGCAGCGGCAGCACCAGGAACAGCAGGTGCTCCTTGAGGCTCTTGTTGCGCTTCTCGCGCACCCAGAACTGGCCGATCACCGAGAGGTTGACGAAGGTGAAGGCCACCAGGGCGCCGAAGTTCACCAGCGCCAGGGCCATGTCCAGATCGAAGGAGACTGCGGAGAGGGCCAGGGCCCCCACCAGCAGCACGTTGATGGCCGGGGTGCGCCAGGTGGGGTGGATATAGCCGAACACCCGCTCCGGGATCATGCGATCGCGCCCCATCACGTAGAGGATGCGCGACACGCCGGCGTGGGCCGCCATGCCGGAGGCGAGCACGGCCGCGGTGGTGCACACCAGCACCACGCTCTGGAACAGGGTGCCACCCACGTAGAGGGCGATCTCCGGCAGCACGGCGTCCGGTTCCTTGAAGCGGGCCAGATCCGGGAAGAAGAGCTGCAGGCTGTAGGAGACGGTGACGAAGATGATGCCGCCGATGAGGGCCGTCAGCACGATGGCGCGGGGGATAACCTTGCCGGCATTCGGGGTCTCTTCGGAGAGAGAGCTCAGGCCGTCGAAGCCCAGGAACGAGAAGCAGAGGATGGTGGCGCCGGTGAACAGCGGCAGCATGCTGGCAGACTCCACATGGAACGGACGGCTGCTCATCAGGGTGCCGGCCCCTTCACCGTGACTCAGGCCCCAGGCGATGAGGCCGAGGAAGGTGACGATGATGGCGATCTGGATGAAGACGATGAAGCCGTTGAGGTTCGCCACCAGCTTGATGCCGCGCAGGTTCAGGAAGGTCATCACGGTCACCAGACCGAAGATGAAGATCCAGGGCTCCACGGTGGGGAACATGGCGGTCAGGTAGATCTTGGCCAGCAGGATGTTGATCATCGGCATGAACATGTAGTCCAGCAGGGAAGACCAGCCCACCATGAAGCCCACGTAGGGGTGGAACACCTTCTGGGCATAGGTGTAGGCGGAGCCTGCAGACGGGAAGCGGCGCACCAGGTGGCCGTAGCTGAACGCGGTCAGCAGGATGCCGCCGAGCGCCAGCAGGTAGGCGGTGGCCACGCGACCATCCGTGATGTCACCGACGATGGCGAAGGTATCGAATACCGCCATGGGCGTGAGGTAAGCCAGACCCATCACCACGACCTGGAACAGGGTGAGGGTCTTGAGCAGCTTGGCACCGGCCATCACGCTTTCTCCTCTGCACAGGCCCCGTGGGCGAGATGGGACGGGATCAGGGACGCGGAAACGCGTCGCTGGACACAGGGGGCGCCCATCTGTGGCACAGATGCGTGGCGCACGCCGGCGGGGACCGGCAGGAAAGCAGTGAAATGCCCCATGTTTTTCCTCACAACGTCGGGAGATTGCTTGGCAATCTGGGTATCAATTCCGGCACATGGCCGGCCTCTTGGTGAATGGTGGTGTGCCCCAGAAAAGCAAAGAACCGATGTTGTTGAAACATCGGCTCTCAAGGGGCGCCGTATTGTGCCCTCAGGGGGGGGGAGGAGACAAGTGAAAAAGGCCGTCAGCGGGGAATTTGTTCCCCCCGTGAGCGATCACTTCGCCACCGCAGCCGGAAAGTCGATGACAACCTTGTCATCAGGCGGGACCCTGCTTTGCCGCCATGTGAAACCGGCGCCCTGAGGGCGCCGGTTTCGCTCAGGAGGCGTCCTGCTCGGGGCGGCCGAGGCGGACCCGGAACACGGTGAGGCGCAGCAGCAGGTAGATGGCACCGAGGGCGGCCCAGATCAGCCCCAGCTCGAAGGAGGCGGGCTCCAGGTTGAGCCAGAGCACCCCGATGCAGGCGGCGCCGCACAGGGGCAGGGCGAGGAACAGCAGGTGATCCTTCAGGGTCTTGTTGTGACCCAGCCTGAGATAGAAGTGGGCAATCACCGCCAGGTTGACGAAGGTGAAGGCCACCAGGGCGCCGAAGTTGATCAGCGCCAGCGCCATCTCCAGATCGAAGACCACCGCCGAGAGGGCCAGCATGCCCACCAGCAGCACGTTGAGAGCCGGGGTCTGCCAGGTGGGGTGGATGTAGCCGAAGACGCGGCTCGGCAGGGCGCGATCCCGGCCCATCACGTAGAGCAGGCGCGACACCCCGGCGTGGGAGGCGAGCCCCGAGGCCAGCACCGCCACCGTGGTGCAGACCAGCACCACCGCCTGGAACAGCTTGCCGCCCACATAGAGGGCGATCTCCGGCAGCACCGCATCCGGCTGCTGGAAGCGGGAGATGTCCGGGAAGAAGAGCTGCAGGAAGTAGGAGACGGAGATGAAGAGCACGCCGCCGATGAGGGCGGTGAGCACGATGGCCCGGGGGATCACCCGATCCGCGTTCGGGGTCTCCTCCGACAGGGTGGTGATGGCGTCAAACCCGAGGAACGACAGGCAGAGGATGGAGGCGCCGGTCAGCAGGGGATTGATGTGCATCTGCTCGGAGAAGAAGGGGCGGCTGCTCGCCACCGTGCCGAGCCCCTCGCCGTGGCTCACGCCCCAGGCGATGAGGCCGATGAAGACGGCGATGATGCTGAACTGCATGATGACGATCAGGCTGTTGAAGTTCGCCACCAGCTTGATGCCCCGCAGGTTCAGGAAGGTCATGACGGCGGCCAGGGCCAGGATGTAGGTCCAGGGGGCCACGCCGGGGAAGAGGGCCTCCATGTAGATCTTGGCCAGCAGCATGTTGATCATGGGCATGAACATGTAGTCGAGCAGGGAGACCCAGCCCACCATGAAACCCACATAGGGGTGGAACACCTTCTGGGCATAGGTGTAGGCGGAGCCTGCCGAGGGGAACTTGCGCACCAGGTGGCCGTAGCTCATGGCGGTGAACAGCATGCCGATGAGGGCGAGCAGGTAGGCGGTCGGCACATGGCCTTCGGTGATCTCGGTGACGATGCCGAAGGTGTCGAACACCGCCATGGGGGTGAGATAGGCCAGCCCCATGATGACCACGTGCCAGAGTTTCAGGCTTTTTTTCAGACCGGCGGGGTGCGGGTGCATCAGGCGATCCCCCGCAGGCAGGCTGACGGGATCAGGCTGACGGTGAGGTCATCCTGCACGGTGGGGGCGCCAGTCCGGGATGCGGACGGATGGCGCAGACCGGCGCGGGCCGGCAGGAAAGCGATGATATGCCCCATGGAGTTCCTCACTAAGAAGCGGGTGTCGTGAGATGGCGTGCCACCTCGTTATCATTTCCGGTCTGTTCCGGCCTCGTTATGGATTTGTTTGGCGCAAAAAAAGAACCGGGCTCCGATGAGCGGACGGTCCTTGAATACGGCGGCGCATTGTGCATTCGTGATGCCCCCTTGACAAGCATATCAAGGGAGCAAAAACGCATTTTTTTGCACGTGGGCGAACGCGGTCTTCCGGATCAGGCCAGGGAGGCGGACAGGGCCTGCTCCAGCAGGTCGAGCCCCTCGTCGACGATGGCTGCCGGGGCGGTCAGGGGGGCGAGGAAACGGATCACGTTGCCACGCACGCCGCAGGCCAGCAGCACCAGCCCCCGCTTGCCCGCCTCGGCCACCAGCCGCTTGGTGAGATCCGGGTCCGGTCTTTCGGCATCCCCCTCCTTCACCAGCTCCATGGCCACCATGGCGCCGGGGCCGCGGATGTTGCCGATGCAGTCAAACCGTGTCGCCAGCTGGTGCAGGCGTGCCTTGATCTGCTCCCCCTGGGCCAGGGCCTTCTGGTTCAGGCGCTCCTCCTCGATCACCTCCAGCACCGCCAGGGCGGCGGCGCAGGCGATGGGGGAGCCCGCATAGGTGCCCCCCAGGCCACCGGGCTTGGCGGCATTCATCACCTCGCTTTTGCCCACCACGGCAGAGAGCGGGAAGCCGCCGGCCAGGCTCTTGGCGAGCGTCATGATGTCGGGTTCGACACCGCTGTATTCGGTGGCGAAGGTCTTGCCGGTGCGACAGAAACCGGTCTGGATCTCGTCGCAGATGAGCAGGATGCCGTGCTGGTCGCACACCTGGCGCAGGCGCTGCATGAAGCTGGCGGAGGCGGGGTAGAAGCCCCCTTCCCCCTGCACCGGCTCGATGATGATGGCGGCCACCCGGGTGGGTTCGATGTCGGCGCTGAAGCAGAGATCCAGCGCGGCCAGGGCATCGTCTTCACTCACTCCCAGGTAGTCGGCGGGGAAGGGGAGGTGATAGACCTCCCCCGGGAAGGGGCCGAAGCCGGTCTTGTAGGGCACCACCTTGCCGGTGAGGGCCATGCCCATCATGGTGCGGCCGTGGAAGCCCCCCTTGAAGGCGATGGTGCCGCTGCGACCGGTGTGGGCGCGGGCGATCTTGATGGCGTTCTCCACCGCCTCGGCGCCGGTGGAGAGGAAGAGGGTGCGCTTGGGGGTGGGGCCGGGCACCAGGGCATTCAACTTCTCCGCCAGCTCGATATAGCCGGAGTAGGGGGTGACCTGGAAGCAGGTGTGGCTGAACTTCTCGAGCTGCTCGCGCACCGCCGCCACCACCTTGGGGTGGTTGTGGCCGGTGTTGAGCACGGCGATGCCGGAGGCAAAGTCGATGTAGCGGTTGCCCTCCACGTCCCACAGCTCGGCGTTGTGCGCCCGGTCGATGAAGACCGGCAGCAGGGTGCCGACCCCCTGGACCACGGCCGCTTCGCGGCGGGCCTGCCACTGCTGGTTGTTGCTTGAATGACTCATCTTTCCTCCCTGAGGGGCATGGGCCCCCGCTGTTCCTGTGCCATCTGGCCATATGTGTGCCGCCAACTGCCCTCGGGCAGGGCGGCCTGTTCGCAAAAGGGGGCCCCGGGCGTGCCCTCAGGGCCCACAAGGCGCTCGGTCGTGACCGGCGACCCCCTCTTTCTATCTGTAAAAGCGATGGGCTGTGTCATAACGCATCTGTTTTAACGATGCTATTGCCCTTTCATTTCCCTCAGCGAATGCAGCCAAAGCAGAGGTATTTGGTCTCCAGGTACTCCTCCAGCCCTTCGGCCGCCCCTTCCCGGCCCAGTCCCGACTCCTTGATCCCGCCAAAGGGGGCCAGTTCGGTGGAGATGATCCCCTCGTTGATCCCCACCATGCCGTATTCGAGCCCCTCGGCCACTCGCCACACCCGGGCGATGTCGCGGCCATAGAAGTAGGCGGCCAGGCCATAGGGGGTGTCGTTGGCAAGCGCAATGGCCTCGGCTTCCGTCTCGAAGCGCACCAGAGGGGCGACGGGCCCGAAGATCTCCTCGTCCAGAATGGGGTTGCCCCGGGTGACCCCGGTCAGGATGGTGGGGTGATAGAAGAGGGGACCGGCGGGGTGGGCGTCGCCCCCCACCAGCACCCGGGCACCGGCGGCGACCGATTGCTGCACCAGCTCGGCCACCTTGCTGGCGGCGGCCGGGTTGATGAGGGGCCCGATCTGGACGCCCTCGCCCATGCCGTCCCCCACCTTGAAGGCCTTGACCGCGGCGGCGAGCTTCTCGGCGAAGGCGTCATAGACGCTGGCCTGCACCAGGATGCGGTTGGCGCAGACGCAGGTCTGGCCGGCGTTGCGGTATTTGGACGCCAGGGCCCCGGCCACGGCGGCGTCGAGGTCGGCGTCGTCAAAGACGATGAAGGGGGCGTTGCCGCCAAGCTCCAGGGAGAGGCGCTTCATGGTGTCGGCGCACTGGCGCATCAGCAGTTTGCCGATGCGGGTGGAGCCGGTGAAGGAGAGCTTGCGCACCACGGGGTTGCTGCACAGCTCGTTGCCCACCGCGCTCGCCTGATGGGAGGTGACGATGTTGATGACCCCGGCGGGAATGCCCGCCTGCTCCGCCAGTACCGCCAACGCCAGGGCGCAGAGGGGCGTTTCGGCGGCGGGCTTGATGACGATGGTACAACCGGCGGCCAGCGCCGGACCCGCCTTGCGGGTGATCATGGCGATGGGGAAGTTCCAGGGGGTGATGGCGGCCACGACCCCCACCGGCTGCTTGATGGTGGCCAGGCGCCGATCGGCGGAGAAGCCGGGGATGGTGCGGCCATAAGCACGCTTGCCCTCTTCCGCGAACCACTGGATGAAGCTGGCGCCGTAGGCCACCTCTCCTTTGGCTTCCGCCAGCGGCTTGCCCTGTTCGCAGGTCATGATATGGGCGAGCTCCTCCTGGTTGGCCATGATGCGCTCGAACCAGGCGTAGAGTTTGCTGCTGCGCTCCTTGGCGGTGAGGGCCGCCCAGGCGGGTTGCGCCGCGTGGGCGGCCGCGATGGCGAGGCGGGTATCCTCCCCGTCCATGTCGGGCACCTGGGTGATGACCTGGCCGGTGGCCGGGTTCAGGACCTTGAACCGGCGCCCGCCCAGGGACTCGCACCAGCGGCCGTCGACATAGGCCAGGGATTTGATCAGGGAGAGAGCAGATTGTGATGCTGACATAAGTAAGGGGCCTCGATAGTGGGTCTGGGTGGCGCGTTTATGTGGGCACCGCCGTATAGAATAATAAGCACGTAACGACCATAAAATGAGCCGAAATGTTTTTCAAGTGTTAAATATATTTGAGTGGACGGGGCGTCACATGCTAGAAATGGGGCTGTGAGCGCGATTGTAGCGGTTTTCATCGCGCAGAGTGTGCAAAATAATGAACGCTCTGGGTTGTGCAGGATAGTGAACGGGGCTGACGTGCCTGACTCACTATATTGACCAGGCTGCACCAGGTATTCGAATGACCATGGAAGGAGATGGGCGATGGAGCAATCCCGTGGCGAGGTCCGGTGGCGGACCATGACGGACAACCCCCTGGCGGAGCACGAGAGAAACATGGGGGAGCGGCTCGCCCGGATCCGCAGGGAGCTCGGGCTCTCCCAGCGCCGGGTGGCGGAGCTGAGCGGCCTGACCCACGGCGCCATCTGCATGATAGAGCAGAACAAGGTGAGCCCCTCGGTGGCCTCCCTGCAAAAGCTGCTGAGCGTCTACGAGCTGCCGTTGTCGCGCTTCTTCGCCGAAGAGGAGGTGGCGAGCACGCCCAGCGTGGTGATCAAGGCGGAGCAGCTCATTGAGCTCGGCAGCCAGGGGGTCTCCATGAAGCTGGTGCACAACGGCAACAATCGGCGCCAGCTCGGCTTCATGCTGGAGACCTATGCCCCCGGCACCGACACCGGCGGCGTGGTGAAGCATCAGGGGGAGGAGGTGGGCACCGTGCTGGAAGGGTCGGTGCTGCTGACCCTGGCCGGCCAGACCTATGAACTGTGCGCCGGGGACAGCTATGTCATCGACACCGGCGAGCCCCACAGTTTCAGCAATCCCTCGGGGCAGGTCTGCCGCATCGTCAGCGCCCACACCCCGGCCAGCTTTTAATGTGAACAACCCGTTGTGTTGGAAACGAACCGGTAAGGAAACAGGGATCATGACCGAACATGTAAACAGTTACTACGCAGCCAGTGCCAACAAACACGCGCCCTATCCCACGCTCACCGAGCAGCTGGAGTGCGACGTCTGTGTCATAGGCGCAGGCTACACCGGCCTCTCCAGTGCGCTGCATCTGGTGGAGAAGGGGTACAAGGTGGTGGTGCTGGAGGCGGCCAGGGTCGGCTTTGGCGCCAGCGGCCGCAACGGCGGCCAGATCGTCAACTCCTACAGCCGCGACATCGACACCATCGAAGCGAACTGCCCGCCGGATCAGGCCAGGCTGCTCGGCTCCATGTTGTTTGAGGGGGGCCAGATCATCCGCGAGCGGATCAAACGCTACAACATCCAGTGCGATCTGCAGGAGGGCGGGGTGTTCGCCGCCGAGACCGAGAAGCAGCTGCACGAGCTCAAGGCGCAGAAGGCGCGCTGGGAGAAGTGGGGCAACGACCAGCTGGAGCTGCTCGATGCCGACGGGGTGCGCGAGGTGGTCGCAAGCGATCGCTACGTCGGCGCCCTGCTGGACAAGAGCGGCGGCCATATTCACCCTCTCAATCTGGCGCTGGGGGAGGCGGAAGCCATCCGCATGCAGGGGGGGCTTATCTTCGAGCAGTCCGCCGTCACCAGCATTACTCCGGGTCAGCCGGCGTTGGTCAAGACCGCCAAAGGGGCGGTGAAGGCACGCTTTATCGTGGTGGCCGGCAACGCCTACCTCGGCAATCTGGTGCCGGAACTGGCCAGCAAGAGCATGCCTTGCGGCACCCAGGTGATCGCCACCGAAGTGCTGGGAGAGGAGCGGGCCCGTTCACTCTTGCCACAGAACTACTGTCTGGAGGATTGCAACTACCTGCTCGACTACTACCGTACCTCCGGCGATCACCGGTTGATCTATGGCGGCGGCGTGGTCTATGGCGCGCGGGATCCGGCGGACATCGAGCGGCTGATCATCCCCAAGATGCTCAAGACTTTCCCGCAGCTGGCCGACGTCAAGGTGGAGTACACCTGGACCGGCAACTTCCTGCTCACCCTGTCGCGCCTGCCGCAGTTTGGCCGCATCGGTCACAACATCTACTACATGCAGGGCTACAGCGGCCACGGCGTCACCTGTACCCATCTGGCGGGCAAGCTGCTCTCCGAGGTGCTGAGCGGTCAGGCGGAGCGCTTCGATGCGTTCGCCAGGCTGCCGCACTACCCCTTCCCGGGTGGCCGCCTGCTGCGCATCCCCTTCACCGCCGCCGGCGCCGCCTGGTACACCCTGCGCGATCGACTGGGGGTGTGATGACAAGGTGGCCCGCCAGGCAGGCTGGCGGCAACAAGAAGAGGGAGGCGTTATGCCTCCCTCGTTTTTTTGCCGTCAACCTGCCGGGGTCCTGACGGGGCTAGAAGCGGTAGGGGAAGCGGATCCCGATGGTGTAGTCCGGTGCGTCCGTGGTGAGCCCGGCAGACCAGTTGACCGCCATGGAGAGGTTGTCGGTGATGGCCCAGGTCGACCCCATGCCAAAGCTGGCGGCGTTGGCATCGGAGCCGGTGACCTTCTCCATGGCAAAGCCTTCGGACCCCTGCTCGGACTCCATGGTGACGCGCTGGTTGATGTTGAAGGAGAGGCTGAAGCGTTCGTTGAGGGCGAATGCGACCCCCAGGCCATATTCATACCAGTCCCCCAGCTGGATGCTGCCGGGCTGGTTGCCGGGCTGGTAGGAGATATCGTCAAAGTCCTGCTTGAGGCTGTGGCCATAGTTGAGGCTGGCAAACAGGATGGCGGGATCCATGGTCTTGACCAGGGAGAAGCCGGTAGAGAGCTGCCAGAGCCCGTTGCCGGTGGCGAGCTCCTTGGGGGTCACCAGGTTGCCCGATTCCGAGGTGTTGATCTCGATGCCGTAAGGATCCTTGCCGGTCGGCGCCTTGGCCCGGAAGTTCCACACCAGATCTGGCCAATCCTCGCTCTCTGCCATGACCCTGTAGTAGATGGCGAGGCTGAGATCCCCCAGACCGCCATCGCTGACGCTCTGCTCCTCGAAGTCGCGGCTGGAGTTCTCCTTGCCGGTGCTCTGGTAGTTGGTGTTGCGGAACATGTAGGGGAGGGCCAGCTCCAGTTGCCAGCGATCGTTGAGGGTGTAGCGGGTGATGACATCCGCCGTCCACTGATCGGAGCGCACCCGATCCAGGTTGATTTCGCCAAGGAAGATGGCGTCCAGGGCGAGGAAGCCGCGCAGGGCGAGATCCTTGCGGTTGTAGTGCTGGTAGGAGAGGCCCACATCGACGGTCAGGGCGCGGTCGAACACATTGTGCTGTTCGATCATCAGGTCTTCGGTGCTGCGGCCGACTTCCGGCGTGCGCCGTGAGGCGTCCTGCTGGGTGGAGGCGACGGCGGCCCCGGCTCCGGCGGTTGCCGTCGTGGCACCGGCGGCCTTGACGGCCTCCAGGCGAGCCTGGAGCTGATGGAGGGCCTGGTTTTGCTGGATCAGTTGCTGGCGCAGGAGATCCAGCTGTTGTTGCAGGGCCTCCTCCTCGGCCGTGGCCCCCCAGCAGGCGAAGGGGGCGAGGGCAATCAACAGCATGCGAGACTGTTTCATCGGGATACGTCCTTGTTGTTTATCATCCTTTCTTATAGTTCAGCCCCGGGAACTCACCTGCTCTCAGCGCGAAAACCAGATGCGGGTCTGATTGAGCGTCTGCAAACCGTCCCCCCTGACCTTGTTGAACTGCAGCAGCCCCCGGCTGAAGTCGGTACCGCGCAGGCTCTGCTCCAGCAGGACCCGGCCGTCGGAAGAGTGTAGTTGCAAGCCGGCATAATTCCCCGAGACCCGATAAGTGGCGGTGCCAAGATCGCCCTGGTGCTCGTAGCTGCCCGCCTGAACCAGGTGTCCCGTCATGGTGGGGGTGGTCAGTTCAATACCGGTCTGGTTGACCGAGCTGTTGCCGCTCCCCTCCAGTTGAACGACCTGCACCAGCCCGGCCCCCTGCACCTGGGCCTCCTTGGCGGGCGTGGCCGCGGGCTTGACCTCATCCTTGACGCGCACATCCAGCTTGGGTTTGTTTTGCACAATGCTCAGCGCCAGGTTCATGGCCGCCGTCTGCTGGGCCTGGGCCGTGGTCAGTGACGAGATGAACTCGATGCCGAAGTAGCTGATGCCATGGCTGCTGACATAGCGGCCGCGCAGGTGGGCCAGCTCCCCGTCCGCCAGTTCGGGCGCAAAGTGGTCTGACAGATGGGCCAGCGGGTCCGGTGCTGCCAGCAGCGGAGAGGCGATGCCACCCAGGCTGCAGAGGAGGCATAGGGCGGGTCGGGTATTCATGATGACCTCACATTAGCTCTTTGTGCTGAAAACCGAATTCCAGCAGGGATGTTTCATTGACCGGGGCGAAGAGCCCATCCTTGCCTCTGACAGAGAGCGGGGGAGAGGGGTTGGCAAGGGGGGCATCGGGACGATAGCCCGCGCCGATGACGGCGAGGAGGATGCCGTTCCAGCTCTCCTTGAACTCCTTGAACGTGATCACCCGGTTGCCGAGGGCCGGGTCTGCCAGATAGACGCGATCGTGGCGATCGATGGCCCGCAGCACGGCAAAGTGCTGATAGCCGCGAATGTTGAGCAGGACGATGGTGGGCACCCTCACCTGGCGCAGTTTTTCATCGCCCAGTCGATACCCTCTGACCCGCATGCCGAGCATTTGCAGGTACTGCTTCATGTCGAGCATGGAGAAGCCGTAGTGCTTGACCTGCTCCGGGTCTGCCATGGCAAGCATGCCATCCATGACCCAGCGTTCATTGGTTGCATGGCCGTAGGCGTAGCGCAAGATGGTGGCGACGGCGGCGGCCCCGCAGCTGAAATCCGTATGTTGGCGCTCGATGTTGGCGTACCGGCGCTCCAGAATGCTCTGCACCGGTTTGTTGAGATCCCCCAGCGCCGGGAGATGCTCCCCCAGTGGCACCGAGCCTGCCCAGACGGCAGGACAGCACAGCAACAGCAACAGCCAGCGCATTCAGACCTCCAGTGTCAGGGAAAAAGGGGGCACTGGGCCCCCTCGCACCGACTTACTTGGCAAACCCTGCGGCCAGCGAGAGATTGTTCGCTTGCAGGTTGTTGGTCCCCGAGGAGACGTTCACCCCGATGTTGCCCACGGCACCGTTGAAGGCGCCGCCATCGATGGTTGCCCGGTTGAAGGTTTCGCGGCTGGTGTAGGTGTTGACCACGGGAATATACCCGACGGCGTACCCACTGAGCTTGATGTCACCCTCTTCCTTGAACTCGAACTTGCCATCATCTTTCGGGTTGTTGTTGCCGTACCTGTCGTTGTCATTGTCGTGGCCATGTCCTTTCTTGACATCATGGCCGGTACCGCCTCCCTCGTAATCGCCCCAAGCCTTGAGACCGAGGAACACACCCGCCTTGTCAACCGTCTTGGTTGCACTCAGGCTTTGGTTTTCGGTCATGTTCTTGGAGACGCTCTGGCTGTTGGCCACGGTGGCCACGGCCATGTTGCCGGTGGACACGGACGCTGCCATGTTGTTGGCCTGGACGTTACCCGAGCCCGAGGTCACGTTGACCCCGATGTTGCCTGCGGCATCCTTGAAGGCCCCATCGCCCACACCGGCCTTGTTCTGATGGCCGTGATTGGTCGTCCAGTTGTTGCTGGCGCTCTGGGTGGAGAAGACCTCGGCATCCGACGATCCGCCAGGGGCGCCATGTTGTTGTTGACCACGACCCATGATGAACTCGGCATCGACCTCGTCATAGGCGGCCAGGGAAGCGCTGTTGCCCTGTACGTTGGAGTCACCGGCTGCGACGTTGGCGCCGATGTTACCGGATGCACCCTTGAACGAGCCGTCGATCTTGCTCGTGTTCTCCGTTCTTGTATTGGCGGTGCCTATCATGGAACTGGACTGCTGGTTGTCCACGACGGCCATGCCGAGTTTGTTGACGTTGATGTAGCCGCCGACATTGACCCTGCCTTCGTATTCCACATCGACTTCTGCCTTGACCTTCTTGGTCAAGGTTGCCCCTGTCTCATCTCTGTCACCGCGGTAATCGGCGGATGCAGTGCCCGACATGGCCATGATGACCGCGGCGGCTAATGAGCTATAAATAAGTCCACGCATAATGAGTCTCTCCATTGAACTTTCAGCGGAAGATATGCCCATCGGCTGATACCCCCGGGCCTGGCTTCCTATCCCTGCGGCATCATGGGGATGCCGTTACTGCGCCAGCCAGGGGCAGGGAAACCATGTTGACTGACTGGTTTCCCTGTCCCGTGACCTGGTTCACCTGAATGACCCCCTTGCTGCCCGTGAGGGCGGTGTCATCCAGATAGATGCTGGTAGTGGTGTTGGCGGGGGGCTTTCCCCCTGGGGTCTTCGCGACGCTGGAGCTGAGATTGATGTCGGTCACGACACCCAGGCCGCTGTCATCGAGGGACAGGGCGAAGGCGTTCAGTTGCTGGTTCCCCTCACCCGCCCCCTGATTGATGCCGACCAGTCCCCGGTTCTGGCTCAGGGCCGAGCCCAGGATGGCGACGCTCTGGCTGCCGTTCAGATTGGTGGTGGATTGATTCAGCTGACCAAATTGAATGACGGCCGGACCCGAAATGGCGATGGCGGCAAGATTGCCTTGTTGGTTGTTATTGCCGGCAACCATATTGACGCCCATGGAACCACGAATATTGCTCAATGCCTGAGCACCGAGATCGACCCGGTTTTGTGCCATTGAGGGGTGGGCCAATGCCAGAAAAGGAAATGCTGCCAATGCAATATATATTTTCATGTTCTGTCTCCATATGCCAGGAGGGCTTATTGGAGAGAGCAACGACCATGCCAATTCACAACTATATGATTTTTAGTTGTTTTTTATTTGATATAATTGTTTTTACGTCTCAATATTGAGAGCGACATATTATGTCGCCAAGTAAGCGCTTATTTATCAATGGATTTATTTTTTCTCACGGATAATTTGGCTGTCTCAATATTGTGGTGCCATCAATCTAAAGGCGGGATGGTTTATAGTTATCATCGTCTGGCCATATTAAATGGCGCCATTTGATGATAAAGGGAGTTATCTGGACAAGTCGTCAGACTCCTTCGTGCAGTGGCGATAACAAGGAGTTGTCCCTATGACAGAAACGGCATTGTTGCTCATCAATTCATGTGCCGTACTGGAAAGCCTGCTGGAACAAGGCGAGTGGCAGGTGGAGCAGGCAAGCTCCCTGGTGGTGGCAGAGAAAAAACTGCAGGAAAAGGACTATCCCCTGGTGCTGGTGGTGATCGAGCATCAGCAGCACGAAGCCCTCTACAACCTGATTGCGCAGCACTCCGGCGCCTTGTGGATCGGCCTCATCCAGCGGGACTGTCTCGCCAGCGAAGCCCTTCGCAATTTGCTGGCAGCCTGTTTTCATGATTTTCACACCTTTCCCCTGGACAGAGACAGGCTCTCCCACAGCCTGGGACATGCCCTGGGGATGGCGCGCCTCATCCGGCGACACCGCCCCCGACTGCAACCCCAGCTGCGTTTCATCCAGGGGGAGAGCGTCCCCATCCGCCAGTTGCGCGACCAGATCGTGCGGTTGCAGCATTGCCGCCTGCCCGTACTGGTGACGGGACCGAGCGGCACGGGCAAGGAGCTGGTGGCCCGGGAGCTGCACTACAGCACGTTCGGGGAGGAGAGCCCCTTCGTCGCGGTCAATTGCGGGGCCATGCCCCATCAGCTCATCCAGTCCGAGCTGTTCGGCCACGTCAAGGGGGCCTTCACCGGGGCACAGCACCACAAGATAGGCAAGATAGAGGCCGCCGATGGCGGCACCCTGTTTCTCGACGAGATAGGGGAGTTGCCACTGGAGGATCAGGCAACCCTGCTGCGCTTCTTGCAGGAGCAGTGCATAGAGGCGGTGGGCAGCCACCTGACGCGTCGTGTGGATGTGCGGATCATCGCGGCCACCAATATCGATGTGGAGCAGGCGGTGGCCAGCGGCGGATTTCGCATGGATCTCTATTACCGGCTCAACGTGGTGCGCCTGCGCACCCCGGCCTTGTGCGAGCGGGCGGAAGACATCCAGCTCCTTGCCGATGACATTCTGGCGGAAGTGCGGGGCGGGCGGGTGCTCAGCTTCACCCGCAAGGCGCGCCAGGCCATGCAGTCCTATGGCTGGCCGGGGAATGTGAGGGAACTGCGCAACCGGGTGCAGCGGGCGGTGGTCATGTGCAGCGGCCCCTTCATCGAAGCCGATGACATGGAGCTGACCAACATGGACAGCCTGCTGCTCGACGGCTCGCTCAAGGCGGTGCGCGAAGCGGCGGAGCGTCAGGCCTTGCAACGGACGCTGGCCCGCTTCCCCGATCAGCTCGAGGAGGTGGCCCGCACGCTCAATATCTCCCGGGCCACCCTCTATCGCCTGCTGGACAAGCACGATCTGCTGTGAGGGGACGGCAGTATCGCCCCGTCATGCAAAAAGCCCGGGCAGCAGGCCCGGGCTGCTTGTCTGGCCCCGTCGTGGGGACTCGTGACTTCCGATGAGCTTCAGGCCATCTCCATGGCGAGGTGACAGAGTCGCCGCGCAGCCTCCTCCTCGCTCTTGACCACCTGATGCACGCCGCGCACGCGCAGATGATGCACCTCCTCGTGCTGGTGGGCACAGGCGGCGATGCGCATCAGGGCGCCGTATTCCTGCGCCCTGATGGCTATCTCACCGGCCAGCAGGCTGTCATCCAGGGTGATCAGCAGCCAGCTGGCGTTGGGCAGCGCCGCCGTCAGCAGATCCTGCTGGATGGGATGGCCCGCCAGACAGGTGATCCCCATGGCGCGCCAGGGGGCCAGCAGTCGCTCGTCGGTGTCGATCACCACCATCTCCCTGCCTTGTTCATGCAACTGCCGGATGAGGTGCTGACCTATCTCGTCGGCGCCCACTACCACCACATGGCCCTGCAAGGGGCAGAGGTGAGGTGACCCATCGGTGCGTGGATCGGGATGGCGCCTCAGCCAGCGCTCCGCCTGGTTGAAGACCAGCGGATTGAGCACGATGGAGAAACAGGCGCCGACCAGCACCAGGTCACGGGCGACTCCGGGGACCAGCTCGAGCATGACTCCGAGACCCATCAGGATGAAGGAGAACTCCCCCACCTGTGCCAGGCTGGCGGAGATGGTCAGCGCCGTGCGCTGGCTGTGGCCAAAGAGCCGCACGATGGCGAAGGCGGCCACGGATTTGCCGATCACGATGACGAACAGGGTGGCCAGCACGGCCAGGGGCTCGCGCAGCAGGATGACGGGGTCGAACAGCATGCCCACGGAGACGAAGAAGAGCACGGCGAAGGCGTCCTGCAGGGGCAGGGTGTCGTTGGCCGCCTTGTGGCTCAGATGTGAGCTGTTCATCACGACGCCTGCGAAGAAGGCGCCGAGGGCAAAGGAGACGCCAAACAGCTTGACGGCGCCAAAAGCGATGCCCAGGGAACAGGAGAGGACGGCCAGGGTGAACAGCTCGCGGGAGCCGGTGGCGGCGGTGCGGGCCAGCAGCCAGGGGATGAGGCGTCGCCCTCCGATGACCATCAGGGCGATGAAGGCAGCCACCTTGGCCAGGGTCAGGCCGATATCCGCCATCACCTGGGCCGGGGTCAGTGCCTCGCCCCCCTGCTGCAGGTTGGCGAGGATGGGGAGCAGTACCAGGGCCAGCACCATCACCAGATCCTCCACGATGAGCCAGCCGATGGCGATGCGTCCCTCGTTGGTGTCGAGCTGGCCGCGGCTCTCCAGGGCGCGCAGCAGCACCACGGTACTGGCGGTGGAGAGGGCCAGGCCAAACACCAGGCCGGCGGTCACGGTCCAGTCGAGCAGTTGGGAGAGGCCAAGGCCGAGCAGGGTCGCAAGGGTTATCTGGACGATGGCTCCCGGGATGGCGATGTGTTTCACCGACAGCAGGTCTTTCACGGAAAAGTGAAGGCCGACACCAAACATCAGCAGGATGACGCCGATTTCGGCCAGCTCGGGGGCGAGCCGCAGGTCGGCGACATAGCCCGGCGTAAAGGGGCCGCATACCACGCCGGCCGCGAGGTAGCCCACCATGGGGGAGATGCGCAGGCGGCTTGCCAGCATGCCGAAGAGGTAGGCCAGCACGAGGCCGCCTACCAGGGTGGTGATAAGGGGGAGTGAGTGGTCCATGTCGTCACCTCGCTAATGGCAGTCAGGGGCTACCAGATCACCCGAAGGCGAAGAGGGCAGCTGTCAATGAGCAGGGGGCGAAAGAGACAGAAGTTGGCCGTATCAAGGGGAAATCTTGAGGGCAACAGATGCCGTTTCTATTGAAAAGTAATGCATTTATATACCATGAGCAACACTGTTCCAGTTTTTGCGTTGGTTTTGATGAAAAGCATCTTTAATGCATTGCGATTGGGTGAAAAGAGTGTGCGGTTAAAGAAAAATTGGCAGGAATAATCAATCGATGATGATATTGGGAGGCAAGGGAGAACACCTATGAGCACACGGCATGGAGGAGGCTGGCCTCCTCCATGGTGAACGAGGGTGCTGAAGGGGCATCACTCTCCCCTGGCGACCCCCTCACGTCTGGGGTCTGCGGCCCCCAGCCAGCCGCCGGCATGGCGCTGGACGCCCTGCAGCCCGGAGGTCTGCTCGTTAAGCAGGACCTCGTGCCCTCTGGCCTTGAGCCCCTGGACCACGGTATCGGGCGTGCGCCCCTGCTCCAGCTCGGTGGGGCCGTTGCGACTGCCGAAATTGGGCAGGTTGATGGCCTGCTGCAGGTCGAGCCCCCAATCCTGGGTGCCGAGCAGCGCCTTGCCCACGTAGTTGATGATGGCCGAGCCTCCCGGGGATCCCAGGCTCATCTCCAGCTCGCCGCTTGCCTTGTCAAACACCAGCAGGGGAGACATGGAGGAGCGGGGGCGCTTGCCGGGCTCCACCCGGTTGGCCACCGGCAGGCCGGCGGCGTCCACCGAGGTGAAGGAGAAGTCGGTGAGCTGGTTGTTCAGCAGGTAGCCGTTGACCATCAGCCGCGAGCCGAAGCCATCCTCGATGGAGCTGGTCATGGCCACCGCCATGCCGCTCTTGTCCACGATGGAGATGTGGCTGGTGGAGGGCAGCTCCGGGGTGGCGTCCCGGCCCCTGGCCAGCGCCCGGGGCGGGTTGCCGGGCTGGGCGACGCCCATGGAGCGGTTGCCGATAAGGTGCCCCCGCTGCGCCAGATAGCCCTTGTCCAGCAGGCCTGTCACCGGCACGTCGACGACGTCGCCGTCGGCCACGTACTGGTTGCGATCGGCGAAGGCGAGGCGTGCCGCCTCGCTGTAGAGGTGAATGGCCTCGCTGGAGGCGGCCAGTTGGCCCTGCTCCCCCTGTACCGGTTTGAGGGCGGCCATGTCCCGGCTTTCCAGCATGCCGAAGATCTGGCCGAGGGCCAGGGTGCCGGAGGAGGGGGTCGGGAAGCCGCAGATCTCGCTCTGGCGATAGTCAAAGCAGAGCCCGTCCCGCAGCTTGGCCCGGTAGCTGGCGAGATCGGCGGCGCTCAGTACCCCGGGGTTGGTCGGGTGGGCGTGCACCTTGGCCACCATGGCCTCGGCCAGCGGGCCGCGATAGAAGGCATCGGGGCCGTCGCTGGCCAGGGTTCGCAGCACCCTGGCCAGGGCAGGGTTGGTGAGCCGGGTACCTGCCGTCTTGGGAGTGCCATCCGCCTGATAGAAGTAGGCGCGGGCGTCCGGATCCCCGGCCAGATAGGGATCTTTTGCCAGCAGGGTGGCGAGGCGGGGGCTTATCACGAACCCTTGCTCCGCGAGGGTGATGGCGGGTTCGAACAGCGTGGCCCAGGGCAGCTTGCCATAGCGCTCGTGCGCCAGGGCCAGAGCGCGCACCGTGCCGGGGGCGCCGACGGAGCGCCCGCCCACCACCCCCTCATAGAAGGCCATGGGTTTGCCCTCCTTCATGAAGAGCTGATCGGTGGCAGCGGCGGGGGCTGTTTCCCGGCCATCCACCGCCGCCACCTGCTTGCCGTCCCACACCAGCATGAGGGAGCCGCCGCCGATGCCCGAGGATTGAGGCTCCACCAGGGTCAATACCAGCTGGACGGCGATGGCTGCATCGACGGCGCTGCCCCCCGCCTTGATGATCTGGTAGCCCGCATCCACCGCCAGCGGGTTGGCCGCCGCCACCATGAAGTCACGGCCTTGCCAGCCGGGTTTGTCAATCCAGCCGCTGGCCGCTTCCGGGGCGATCAGGGTCTGGGGAGGAGGGACATAGTGAAAGCCGTCCTGGGAGGCGCAGCCGCCAAGCAGGCCGAGGGCGACCAGCAGGCCGAGGGGTTTGAGGGACATGACAGGCTCCTTGTCGGTTTCTTGTTCACCTGCCGAAATGTGTCACACTTGGAGCTTGATTAAAAGTTTGTCTTAATACTCATATGGTTACAAAACTATCAAGGAGGCGCTCATGACACACCGGGGGATGCTGGCGAAACCTTGCATGGCGGGGCTGCTCTGCCTGTTGCTGACGGCCTGCGGGGAGCCGACCTTCAGACCGCTGGCCCAGGGGGAGACCCTGCTCGCCTTCGGGGACAGTCTGACCGAGGGGCGCGGGGCGAGCCCGTCCCAAAGCTACCCCAGCGTGCTGGCGACCCTGAGCGGCCATCCCGTGGTCAATGGCGGGGTGTCCGGAGAGCTGAGCCAGGCCGGCAGGGCCCGCCTGCCCGGGTTGCTGGCCCGGCACAGACCCGCTCTGGTCATCCTGCTGGAGGGGGGCAACGACATCCTGCGTGGCAGCGGAGAGGCGGCCCTCAAGGCCAATCTCGCCGCCATGATAGAGGCGGTGCAGGGGAGCGGGGCCCAGATCCTGCTTGTCGGGGTGCCCCGAAAATCCCTGTTTGCCGATGGCGCCCCCCTCTACGAAGAGCTGGCAGATCAGTACGGGCTGGTGCTGGACAACGACAGCATCGGCGAGTTGCTGCGAGACCCGGCCCTGAAGTCCGATGCGGTGCATTTCAATGCCGAGGGTTACCGCACCCTGGCGCAGCGACTTCATCGACTGTTGCAGGAAAGGGGGGCACTCTAGCGAGGTGTCATGCTGTCGGGGTAGTGCATAATGCTGCTAAGGCCTATATGGTCAGGAGATTGAGCTGCGGCGCTACCCCGGAAGGGGCCAGCCCGTGGCGACGATGTCGATGGAGATGAAAAAACCGCCGTGAAGGCGGTTTTTTGCAATCAGGCTGAGCCAATTTGCTTAGATGGACTGCTCTTCACCACCCAGGGCAGCAAACAGGGCCGGGATGAACTGGGAGAGCTCGGCGGTGACCAGGGCGAAGTCGGCGTCCAGGCGGGCGGCGGGATCTTCACTGGTGACGTCGTCGTTCTGCTCGCGCAGCTCTTCGCTGAACTTGAGGCGCTTGATGGAGAGATCATCCCCCAGCACGAAGCTCAGGGTTTCGCCCCAGTTGAGGGCCAGCTTGGTCACCAGCTTGTCGTTGGCCAGGTGATTCTTGATCTCCTCGCTCATCAGATCCTGCTGCTTGCAGCGGATGATGCCGCCGTGCTCCATGGCGCTGCGCAGCTCGGCTTCGTCCTCCAGGGTGAAGGCGGCGGGCAGGTTGCTCTCGTTGAGCCACTCGGTCATGGTGATCTCGGGCGGGTTCTTGAGGGCCACCGGCACCACCGGCAGGGAGCCGATGGATTTGCGCAAGAGCGCCAGCAGATCGTCCGCCTTCTTGGCGGAGCCTGCATCCACCACCATCAGGTTGTCGGCAGGGTTTATCCAGGCGAAGGTCTGGCTGGTGCGGCTGAAGGCGCGGGGCAGCAGAGTGTGCATGATCTCCTCTTTCAGCGCCTCCTTCTCTTTCTTCTTGAGGGCGCGGCCCTGCTCGAATTCAATGGCCTCTACCTTCTCCGCCAGCATCTCCTTGACCACGGTGCCGGGCAGCATCTTCTCTTCCTTGCGAGCGCACAGCAGGATATGGCCAGAGGCGGCGTGGGTCAGGGTGGAGCCGAATTTGCCAAGGGGCTTGACCCACCCGAACCGGGAGATGTCCTGGCTGCCGCATGGGGTGAAGGCGCAGGCTTCCAGCTGGGTTTCCAGCTGCTCAACGGTCAGGTCGAAGGGGCGGGTAAAGCGGTAAATCTGCAGGTTTTTAAACCACATGGCGTCCTCGGTCTCTAGATTGTCCGGCGGGCATTGTACTAGAGAGGCGCTTTGTGATCAGCCAATCATTCTCGCTAAATAAAGGGCGATCGACCTCACAGGGCCCCATCTTGATCCCCCGGGCGCGGGCCCAACTCCCCTAGACTGCGAGTGTTCACATTGCTGACAAGGAGGCGACCATGTTGAGACAGAGTCGGCCGGAAGACATGGAAGAGATCGTCGAAATCTGGCTCCTGGCCTCCCTGCAGGCCCACGATTTCGTCGATGCCTCCTGCTGGTGGCAGGCTCAGGAGGAGCTGCGTACCCGCTACCTCGATCACGCCCGCATCTGGGTGTTCGAGGAGCGAGGGGACCTGCTCGGCTTCATGGCGCTGGTGGATGATTACCTGGCCGCACTCTTCGTGCGCCCCGATAGGCAGGGGCGGGGGGTGGGGCACGCCCTGTTGCAGGAAGCCAGATCCAGATGTGCCGAGCTGCATACCCGGGTCTTCGTGGAGAACGAGCCGGCGGTGCGTTTCTACCGCCGCCACGGCTTTGAAATCGGGGGGGAGGTGCCCGATCCCCTCACCGGCCATCTTCAGTACCAGATGCATTACCAAGCCGTCTGAATCTGACGTCTGGGGCTGCCCCGGTTGAAAACGGGGGGCACCATCCTCATCTTGTCTCCATCCCGGGGCGCCCTCGCCCCCGCTCTCTTCTCCTTATCGAGCCGTTTTCCATGAAGATCCTGCACACCGCCGACTGGCACCTCGGTCATCAGCTTCACGGCCACGACCGTCGCTTCGAACACGACGCCTTCCTCGACTGGCTGGCCGACACCATCAAGCGCCGCGACATCGACGCCCTGCTGGTGGCGGGCGATCTGTTCGACACCGCCAACCCTCCCGCCAGCGCCTGGCAGCAGCTCTACCGCTTCCTGGCGCGGCTGCGCGCCGAGCACCCGGCACTGGAGATGGTGCTCATCGGCGGCAACCACGACTCCCCCTCCAAGCTGGATGCCCCCCATGAGCTGCTGCGCGCCTTCGACCTGCATCTGGTGGGCAGCATCAGTCGGGACGACGAGGGGCGCCTCGAGACTGAGCGCCTGCTGGTGCCGCTGCGAGGCAAAAACGGCGAGGTGGCCGCCTGGTGCGCCGCCGTGCCGTTTCTGCGCAGCAGCGATCTGCGCCCCGACGGGCTCGGCGAGGGGCAGGACAGACTCATCGAAGGGGTACGCCAGGTCTATGAGGCGGTGCTGAGCGAGGGGCGTGCGCGCTGCCATCCGGATCAGGTCCTCATCGCCATGGGCCACGCCTATCTGGCGGCGGGTCAGCTCTCCGAGCTTTCCGAGCGGCGGGTGCTCGGCGGCAACCAGCATGCCCTGCCTGCCGAGCTGTTTGCCGCCGCCGACTACACGGCGCTGGGTCACCTGCACCTGGCCCAGAGTCCGGCCGAGGGAGTGCACTACAGCGGCTCGCCGCTGCCGCTCTCGCTGGCCGAGGCGAATTACAACCATCAGGTGCTGGAGGTGACGTTTGAGGGGGGCAAGCTGGCCCGCCTTGAGCGGATCCCGGTGCCCCGGGCGGTGGAGATGATCCGGCTGCCCCAGAGCGGCCTCGACGAGGCGCTCAAGGCCATCGAGGCGCTGGCGCTGCCCGCTTGTCCGCAGCAGGCGCAGCCCTTCCTCGAGGTGCGGCTGCTGCTGCCCAAACCCGAGGCCCGCATCCGCGAGCGCGTGCTGGCCGCCATCGGCGACAAGCCGGTGCGCCTTGCCCGCATCACGACCAGTTATCAAGGCTCGGGCCAGGGGCTGGCGGATGGTGCCGGCCAGCGCCGGCTCGATGAGCTCTCCCCCACCGAGGTGTTTCGCCTCTGCTATCAGCGTCAGTTCGACGGGGAGCCGGAGGCCGAGCTGGTGGCGTCGTTTGAAGAGATCCTGGAGCAGGTGAAGGAGTCCAGCCAATGAAAATCTTGTCGCTGTCAGGGGAGAATCTGGCCAGCCTGACCGGTCAATTCACCATCGATTTTGCCGGTGGCGCCCTGGGGGCCGCCGGCCTGTTTGCCATCACCGGCAATACCGGCGCGGGCAAGAGTACCCTGCTCGATGCCATCTGTCTGGCGCTATACGACGAGATGCCGCGCTTTATCGCCAATCGCAAGAATGTCGCCGAAGTGGGCCGCATGGATGACGAGGAGAAGCTCAAGGCCAACGACGTGCGCGGCATCCTCAGCCGCGGCCACGCCAGCGGTTTTGCCGAGGTGCAGTTTCGCGGCTGCGACGGCCGCATCTGGCTGGCCCGCTGGGCGGTGCGCCGGGCTCGCAACCGCGCCGAGGGGCGCTTTCAGGCCCAGGAGCGCAGCCTGACCGACGTGGTGTCGGGCCAGGTATTCAGTGGCAGCAAGCGGGAGCTGCAGGATCGCATCGACGAGCTGGTGGGGCTCTCCTGGGAGCAGTTTCGCCGCGCCGTCATCCTGCCTCAGGGGGAGTTTGCCGCCTTCCTCAAATCGAGTGCCGACGAGCGTTCGGCCCTGCTCGAACGGATGACCGGCACCGAGCTCTACTCCGCCATTTCGGTCCAGACCCATGAACGGGCGCGGGAGGAGCTGCAGCAACTCGCCGCCATCAGCCAGCGGCTCGGCGACGTGGCGCTGATGGACGAGGCGACCCGCGAGCAGTGGGTGAGCCAGCAGGTCAGCCTCGCCACCAGCCTCAAACACGAGCAGCAGCAACAGCAACTGATGCAGGACTTGCGCGATCTCAACGGCCGCATCGCTGCGCAGTTGCAGGCCTGTCAGGAGGGAGAGGCGGCCCTTGCCGCGGCGGAGGCTGCCCACGGTGCGGCCGCTCCCGAGCGGGAGGAGTTCGCCCGCGCCGAGCAGGCCCAGGTGGCCCGCGCCGATCACGACGAGCTGGCTCGCCTCACCCTGGAGGTGCAGCAGCAGGAGAAGGCACTGGCCGAGCTTGGCCCCGAACTTGGCAAGCTGGAGGAGCAGACCCAGCAGAGCGCCCTCACCGAACAGCAACTGCTGGCGGAGAAGATCGCCGCCGAGCGCGAGTGGGGAGCCCTGCAGCCTGAACTCAAACGGGCGCAGGAGCTCGACACCCGCATTCGGGAAAAGCAGCAGCAACTGCAGAAGATCCAGCAGGAGGGGTCGCAGGAGCGGGAGGTGCAGCTCACTCTGGAACAGGGCTGGCGCCAGCAGCGCCAGCAGGTGGAGCAGCTCAAGGCCCAGCACCTGCAGTGGGGCGCCTGGCTTGAGGAGCACAAGGAGCTGGCGCCGGTGGCCCGCCAGTGGCAGCCCCTGCTCACCGCCATGCAGGATTGGGCCGAGGATGCCGACAGGCTGCAGCAACTGCTCACCCTGCGCGAGCACAAGCTGCGCGCCCTCAGGCAGTTGCAGCACCAGCTGGAGCAGGGGCAGCAGGAGCGCGACTACTGGCAGCGCGAGCAGGCGCGGCTGCAGCAACAGCAGCACGAATTGCAGGAGCAGCAATGGGAGGGGCACCTGGCCAAGGCGCAGGAGCAGTGGCAAGGGCAGACCGAACAACTGGGCCAGCTGCGCCAGCTGCTGGAGCTGGCGGACTATGGCCGCAATCACGGTGAGCAGCATGGTCGCCTGCAGCAGGAGATCGCCCAGCTGGAGCAGGCGCTCGGCAAGCTGGCCATCCTCGGCGACGAGCTGACGCCGGCCCGCGAGCGGCTCGCCCTGCAACGGGACGAGGCACGCCACGCGCTGGAACAGTCCCGTGCCATCGCCAGTTTCGAGCAGCATCGCCACATCCTGCGCGACGGTGAACCTTGCCCGCTCTGCGGCGCCGAGGAGCACCCCTATCACCAGAGCCAACCACAGGTGGCGGGCATTCTGGGGCAACTGGCGGAGCGTGCCCGCAGCCTGGAGCTTGAGTGGGATCGGCTCAATCACCAATACATTCAGTGCGAGAGCGAGCGCCAGGAGCTGGCCCGCCAGCTGGCGGTGCGTCAGCAACATCTGCCTGAGCTGGAGACGCGCGCCGAGCAACTGACCTTGCGCTGGCAACAGCTGGGAGGCGATACCCTGCTGGGCCATCCGCTGCCGCTGCGTCAGAGCCCGATCGAGTGGAACGAGTTGATGAGTACCCTGCTCGGCCGCGGCCAGAGTCTGGAGCAGGGGCTGGCCCGCAGCCAGCAGCAACTGCGCGAGGCCCAGCAGGGGCAGCAGCAGTTGCAGGCCGTGCGCCAGCAGCTGAGCCAGCTGGCCAGCCAGCACCAGCAGTTCGAGCAGCAGTGGCAGGAGGCCGACCGCCAGCGCATCGCCCTGGAAGGGGAGGTGAAGGGGATGGGCGAGCAGGAAACGACCCTGCGCCAGCGCCTTGAGCAGGGGGGCAGCCGGCTCGACGAGCAGATGGGAGGCCAGCCCTGGCGTCAGTGGCTGGGCAGCCAGCAGTGGCGCGAGTGGCAGCGGGCCTGCGAGGCCTGGCTGCACGGCCAGAGCGAGTGGGAGCGGCTGACCGGCGAGATTGCCAGCCTCACCCCGACCCTGAGTGCTCAGGAGGCGCGCTTGCAGACCCAGCGTGAGCTGCTGCACAAGCTCGAGCGCGACTACAAGGAACATGAACAGCAACGGCAGGGGCTGGTTACCAGTCGTGCCACCTGCCTGGGGGGGGAGGAGATTGCCCTGGTCGAGAGCCGCTGGCAGCAGCGGCTGCAGCAACTGGCCAGCGAGCTGGAGACGATGCAGGGGGCGGCCCGCACCCTGCGCGAGCGCCAGACCGAGCTCAAGACCCGTCTCAGCCATCTGGAGCAGGAGAAGCAGGTGAGCAGCCGGCGGCGACGGGAGGTGCTGGGGCGCTGGGCTGCCCACGCCAGCAGCCTCGGCATCGCCGAATATAATCTGCGCCGCCTGCTGGCCATGAGCCCGGATGAGCTCAAGGGGCGCCGCGCCGCCTTGCAGGCGCTGGAGGATGCCCGCGCCGAGGCGCGTACCCGTTTGACCGAGCGGCAGCGGGCGCTGGCGCTGGAGGAGAGCAAGCGGGATCGTTACCGCGAGCATCACCCCGAGCTGGCCGCGTTGGCGCCACAGGAGCTCGACAGCCGGCTGACGGCGCTGGAGGCGCACTGCCGCGCCCTCGACGAGCAGCTGTTCCAGTGCAAGAGCACGCTGGCCCAGGCCGAGGCGGCGGCCCTCAAGGCGGGCACCTTGCAGGAGGAGCTGGCTGCCCAGCAGGCGGTGGCGGATCATTGGCAGCGGCTCTGTGATCTCATCGGTTCTGCCAGCGGCGCCAAGCTGCGCACCTTCGCCCAGAGCCTCACCCTGGAGCGGCTGCTGCTGGAGGCCAACGCCCAGCTCGCCGAGCTCTCCCCCCGCTATCGGCTGGAGCGGGTGCCCGGCACCGATCTGGCGCTGCAGGTGGTGGATCTCGACATGGGGGACGAGGTGCGCTCGGTGGATTCCCTCTCCGGCGGCGAGAGCTTCCTGGTGTCGCTGGCGCTGGCGCTGGCCCTCTCCAGCCTGTCGTCGCGTCAGACCCAGGTCGAATCGCTGTTCATCGACGAGGGCTTCGGCACCCTCGATCCCGACAGTCTGGATCTGGCGCTCGCCAGCCTCGATTCCCTGCAGGCGGCCGGCCGCCAGATCGGGGTCATCTCCCACGTGCAGACCCTGGTGGAGCGGATCGGTGTGCAGGTGCGGGTGGAGGCCCTCGGCGGAGGTGAAAGCCGGGTGGTGTTGCCCGGCTGACGACGTGTCGCCCATGACCCTCCATGAACAAAAAGGCCCCTGTCACAGGGGGCCTTTTTGTTGGTGTGCAACCCGTTGCTGGTTATTTGCGCTCGGGCAGCATATTGGTCAGGGTGTTGTCCTTGAGCACATGGTGGTGGTAGATGGCTGCCGCTGCGTGCAGGGCAATCAGAGCATAGCCAATGTTGGCCAGCGTCTCGTGCAACTCCTTGATGGTGCCCTTCAGGCCGTCATCGGGGGCGATGAGGGCGGGGAGCGCCAGGCCGAAGAAGGGAATGGGCTTGCCCCCTGCGCTCAACAGCAGCCAGCCCAGCAGCGGGGTGAGGATCAGGAAGCCATAGAGCGCCAGATGGGCGAGCTTGGCCAGCGTGAGCATCAGGGGGGAGAGCTCGGGCACGATACGCGGTGAAGGGCTACCCACGCGCACCAGCAGGCGCACGACCACCAGCGCCAGGATCAGCAGACCCACCATGAAGTGAAACTCCTTCATCAGGTCGCGTCCGGCCGACCCTTTGGGGAAGATGTCCCTGAACTCCATCAGCGCATAGACGGCGATCATCAGCAGCAAGGTCAACCAGTGCAGCCCTATGCTCAGGCTGCCATAACGTTGTTCGGAATTTCTCAGCATCGTTGTCTCCTCGCCACTTAAGCGGCTTATCTCTTTTCATCCCGTCTCATATCGAGCCAAAGGACCCGCAGGTATCCCTCTTGAGGGTACTCGGCTTGCTTATGCCCGTGTTGATCTCGATAACATTTCTGCCTGTTTGCCGTCATGCTGACCTGTGCGGGAGCCCATGGAGTATCGGGGGATGGAAGGGGCAAAAAAAAACCGAAGCACCAGGCTTCGGTTTTTGGCGGTCGCTGGCGTCAGGCCAGGGCGCATTATTTCTTGATGCGGATCACCGGGGTTTCGCCCACGGTCACGGCGCCAGTCATCTTCACCAGCTCTTTGATCTCGTCCATGTTGGAGATGACCACAGGCGTCAGGGTAGACTTGGCTTTGGCTTCCAGAACGGCCAGATCGAACTCGATGATAGTGTCACCGCGCTTGACCTGTTGACCTTCCTGAGCGATACGGGTGAAACCTTCACCCTTCAGCTCGACGGTGTCGATACCGAAGTGAACGAACAGCTCGATACCAGAGTCGGACTCCAGAGAGAACGCGTGGTTGGTCTCGAAGATTTTGCCGATGGTGCCGTCGCACGGAGCAACCATCTTGTTGCCGGCCGGCTTGATGGCGATGCCGTCGCCGACGATCTTCTCGGCGAAGACGACGTCAGGCACATCTTCGATGGGGACGATTTCGCCGGACAGCGGAGCAAAGATTTCGATGCCGCCAGTGTCAGAACTGTCGTCGGAAACCAGTTTCTTCAGTTTGTCGAACAGACCCATAGTAAAAGCTCCTAGAGATGATTGTCGCTGTTTGCAGCCGATCTTAGCAGACTGCCTTCTGCTTAATAAAGTTATCTACGCACGCTTCGATTTCGGCGGCGGTGGCAAAGCTCAGCGCCTGGTCGGCCATGGCCTTCACATCTTCGAAGTTGGTGTTGCGGATAAGCTTCTTGATACGCGGTACAGAGATGGCGCTCATGGAGAACTCATCCAGACCCATACCCAGCAGCAGCAGGGTGGCGCGTTCGTCACCAGCCAGTTCACCGCACATACCGGTCCACTTGCCATTGTCATGGGAAGCGTCGATCACCATCTTGATCAGGGTCAGGACGGAGGGTGACAGCGGGTTGTACATGGCGGAAATCATCTCGTTACCACGGTCGACAGCCAGGGTGTACTGGGTCAGGTCGTTGGTACCGATACTGAAGAAATCCACTTCCTTGGCCAGATGATGAGCCATCACGGCCGCGGCCGGGGTCTCAATCATGATACCCACTTCGATGGATTCATCAAAGGCTTTGCCTTCGGCACGCAGTTCGGCTTTCAGCGTCTCCACGGTAGCCTTCAGGCTGCGGAACTCTTCGACGGAGATGATCATCGGGAACATGATGCGCAGTTTGCCGAAGGCAGACGCACGCAGGATGGCCCGCAGCTGGGCGTGCATGATGTCGGTGCGATCGAAGAAGATACGCACGGCACGCCAGCCCAGGAAGGGGTTCATCTCTTTCGGGAAATTCATGTAGGGCAGTTCTTTGTCGCCGCCGATGTCCATGGTACGGACGATGATCGGTTGATCCGGCATGGCTTCGGCCACTTCTTTGTAAGCCTTGAACTGCTCGTCTTCGGTCGGCAGCGCGTCACGGTCCATGAACAGGAACTCGGTACGGTACAGACCCACGCCTTCGGCGCCGTTGCGTATGGCACCCTCGGTATCCTTGACGGTCCCGATGTTGGCGCACACTTCGACCTGGTGGCCATCCAGAGTGATGGCAGGCAGGTCTTTGAGCTTGGCCAGCTCGTCCTTCTCTGCCTGGAACTGGGCCTGGAACTTCTTGGCTTCGTTCAACTGGTCGGCGGTCGGGTTGATGATGACCTGGTTGTTGATCGCATCCAGCACCAGCATGTCACCGTTCTTGACGCGCTCGGTGATGTCGTTGGTGCCCACGACGGCCGGCAGCTCCAGGGAGCGGGCCATGATGGAGGTGTGGGAGGTACGGCCACCGATGTCGGTGACGAAGCCCAGCACGTATTTCAGGTTGATCTGAGCGGTTTCAGACGGGGTCAGGTCTTTGGCGACCAGGATGACCTCTTCGTCGATGGTGCTCAGGTTGACAACGGCGATGCCCAGTACGTTCTTGACCAGACGGGTGCCGATGTCACGGAAGTCGGTGGCGCGCTCACGCAGATAGGGGTCATCCAGATCGGCCATCATCTTGGCGTACTGTTCGATCACCTCGTGAACGGCTCTGTCGGCAGAGGCCTTGTGTTCTTTGATGAAGGATCTGATATCCCCTTCCAGCTCTTCATCTTCGAGCAGCATGATGTGGCCTTCGAAGATGGCCTCTTTTTCTTCACCGAAGGTGCGACCGGCCATCTCTTTGATGGCTTCCAGCTGTGCGGCTGACTTGGTGCGGGCTTCGAGGAAGCGGTTGATCTCGGCATCAATCTGTTCGGCGGGAATCTTGCCCTGATTGATAACGATTTCATCTTCTTTCAGAAGAAGCGCCTTGCCGAATGCGATACCGGGGGACGCAAGAATGCCAGATATCATAATCCTTCCTATTAAAACGACTGTGGGGGAGGAATAAAGCTGGATTACTCCAGCTCGTCCATCAGGGCAACCAGCTTCTCAACGGCTTTCTGAGCGTCCGGGCCGTCAGCCTGGATGGTCACGTTGGTGCCTTTGGTCAGACCCAGGGTCTGGAGCTTGAACAGGCTCTTGGCGCTGGCGGATTTGCCACCGGAGACCACAGTGATCTCGCTTTGGAATTCTTTGGCTTCTTTCACGAACTGAGCTGCAGGACGGGTGTGCAGGCCGTTTTCAGCAGTAATAACAACAGACTTCTCGTACATGGTTTCACCCCATATTATTGATATTGTTTGGAGAGATGGTCGCCAATGAGGCTTCCTGTCTCACCGTGTCAGTATGGATATGTTGTAAAGTAACGAAATCAGACCTGCAATGGTTTAATCCAGGTCAATTTTCTGTGCAGTATTCGGCGTCGTGGCCAGGTATTTTTTCGCTATCAGGCTGCAAGCCGCGTCAGGCCTGGCCTGAAATTATTTTATAACGAAAAATAACACTTTGTTACCTTGTGATACCTTGCCAGCAAACACCTCGTGACGCCGCACAGGATATGAGATTTATCACAGAATGTCTGCTTTTTTTGTCATATCCAAGTTTGTTATTTTACCCCAAAAAATAAGGGGCCGAGTGGCACTGGTGGCTAGAGAGTTTAGCGCATAATGAAAACGGCGCTCCGAGGAGCGCCGTCGTTTTGGTGTTGGCTGATCAACTACTGCTGCAATTCCTGCTCGCTGAACACACCGGCGAAGAGGGCGCTGGAGAGGTAACGCTCGGCGGCGCTCGGCAGGATGACGACAATCGTTTTCCCTTCGAACTCCGGCAGCTCGGCCAGACGGTTGGCAGCGACCACGGCAGCGCCGGAGCTGATACCGGCCAGGATCCCTTCCTCTTCCATCAGGCGGCGGGCCATCTCGATGGCTTCGTCACTGCTCACCTGCTCGACCCGGTCCAGCAGGCTCAAATCCAGGTTGCCCGGGATGAAGCCGGCGCCGATGCCCTGGATCTTGTGGGGACCGGGCTTTATCTCTTCACCCGCCAGTTTCTGGCTGATGACGGGGGATTCGCTGGGCTCGACCGCCACGGAGACGATGGCCTTGCCTTTGGTCTTCTTGATGTAGCGGGAGACCCCGGTGATGGTGCCGCCGGTGCCGACGCCCGCCACGAACACATCCACTTCGCCATCGGTGGCGTCCCAGATCTCGGGGCCAGTGGTCTGCTCGTGGATTTCCGGGTTGGCCGGGTTTTCAAACTGTTGCAGCAGCACGTACTTGCCCGGCTCGGATTCGAGGATCTCGTTGGCCTTGGCAATGGCGCCCTTCATGCCGAGGGGGCCTTCGGTCAGCACCAGGTTGGCACCCAGGGCCTTGAGCAGTTTGCGGCGCTCCAGGCTCATGGTGGCCGGCATGGTCAGGGTGATGGGATAGCCGCGGGCCGCAGCCACGAATGCCAGGGCAATGCCCGTGTTGCCGCTGGTGGGCTCAATGATCTCCTTGCCCTTGGTCAGCACGCCGCGTTTCTCGGCATCCCAGATGAGGTTGGCACCGATCCGGCACTTGACGCTGAAGCTCGGGTTGCGGCTCTCGATCTTGGCCAGCACGCGGCCCTTGGTAACACGGTTGAGACGAACAAGCGGGGTGTTGCCTATGGTCTGGCTGTTGTCCTCAAAAATTTTGCTCATGGTGCTATCCCTGTGTTTGTTAAGGCGATGAAACAAGATTACCCTGTGGTTTCTGAATGAGAAGTGACGAATCGTTATAACAATATGTTATTACAACATATAGAACTTATTCTCTCTTGCCGAGGGGGCTCCCGCTGCCTGGGCATCCAATGGAAGGGATCTCATGGGATTTGCAGGAAGCGATCGCTATCTCGCATCACAGGCACTGAAGATGGCCGTCGATGCCGCCATCGTGCTGGAGAAGCCGCTGCTCATCAAGGGTGAGCCCGGTACGGGCAAGACAGTGCTGGCGGAGGCGGTGGCCGAATCCCTGGGCGCCGAGCTCATCAGCTGGCACATCAAGTCCACCACCAAGGCCCAGCAGGGGCTCTACGAATATGATGCCGTCGCCCGGCTGCGAGACTCCCAGCTCGGCGACCCCAGGGTAGGGGAGATAGGCCACTACATCCGCCGGGGCAAGCTGTGGCAGGCCTTCAGCGCAGATCAGCGGCCAGTGCTGCTCATCGATGAAATCGACAAGGCGGACATCGAGTTTCCCAACGATCTGCTGCTGGAGCTGGATCGGATGGAGTTCGATGTCTACGAGACCGGCG
This sequence comes from Aeromonas sp. MaB10011B, assembly GCF_017939325.1. Taxonomy (NCBI): domain Bacteria; kingdom Pseudomonadati; phylum Pseudomonadota; class Gammaproteobacteria; order Aeromonadales; family Aeromonadaceae; genus Aeromonas; species Aeromonas sp. MaB10011B. The sequence goes on from NZ_JAGKRK010000052.1 coordinate 50,014, forward strand.
AGCGCGTGAAGGCGCGCCAGCGCCCCGTGGTCATCATCACCTCCAACAACGAAAAAGAGCTGCCGGACGCCTTCCTGCGCCGCTGTTTCTTCCACTACATCCGCTTTCCCGACAAGGCCGAGATGCAGGCCATCGTCAAGCTCCATTACCCCGACCTCAAGGAGCGGCTGCTGGACGAGGCGATGACGCTTTTCTTTGAGCTGCGTGCGGTAGAGGGGCTGCGCAAAAAACCGTCCACCTCCGAGCTGCTGGACTGGATCCGGCTGTTGTTGGCCGACGATATCGCCCCCGAGGCCCTGCGCACCCGTGAGCCCGGCAAGCTGGTGCCCGCTCTCTACGGTGCCCTGCTCAAGACCGAGCAGGACCTGCATCTGTTTGAGAAGCTCGCTTTTCTGGCCAGACGCGGCAGCTGACCCATGCTGATCGACTTTTTTACCCATCTGCGCCGTCACAAGCTCCCCTGCAGCCTGCGCGAATTGCTGGACTTGCACGCGGCGCTGGCTGCCCAGCTGGCCAGCCTCGACATGGACGAGTTCTACCAGCTATCCCGCTGCCTGCTGGTGAAGGATGAGGCGCACTACGATCGCTTCGATCGCGCCTTCGCCGAGTATTACGAGGGATTGGCCGCCATCCCCCTGTTGCCGGAGAGCCTGCCTGACGACTGGCTGCGCCAGGAGTTCGAGCGACTGTTAAGCCCGGAGGAGAAGGCGTTGCTCCAATCCCTCGGCGGGCTCGACCAGCTGCTGGAGACCCTCAACCAGCGGCTAAGCGAGCAGAAAGCGCGCCACGCGGGCGGCAACAAGTGGGTCGGCACCGGGGGCAGCAGCCCGTTCGGTCACGGCGGCTATCACCCGGAAGGGATCCGCATGGGGGGAGAGGGCCAGCACGGGCGGGCGACCAAGGTGTGGGAGGCGCGCCACTTTCGCAACTTCAGTGACGACTCGCCCCTGGGGCAGCGCGCCATCCAGCTCGCCCTGCGCAAGCTCAGGCGCTGGGTGCGCCGGGGCAATCCCGACGAGCTGGATCTCGACGACACCATCCAAAGCTCGGCCAGGCAAGGCTGGCTCGATGTGAAGCTGCGGCCCGAGCGCCACAACGGGGTCAAACTGCTGGTCTTCTTCGACGTAGGGGGCTCCATGGATGCCCATGTGGCCGAGGTACAGCGCCTCTTCTCGGCCCTGCGCCACGAGTTCAAGCACCTGGTGTTCTTCTATTTTCACAACTGCCTCTACGACTTCGTCTGGCAGGACAATGCCAGGCGCCTTGATGATCGGCTCGATACCCTGCGGCTGCTGCGTACCTACGGCAGCGACTACAGGGTGGTGGGGGATGCGAAGATGGGCCCCTATGAAATCACCTGGCCAGGTGGCAGCGTAGAGTACTGGAACGAGGAGCCCGGCCAGGTGTGGCTCGGGCGCCTGCAACAACATTTCCCCAAGATGGTGTGGGTCAATCCGCTGCCAAGGCAGGAGTGGCTGTGGCACCCCTCCATCAAGTTGATGAACGAATTGATCGGCGGGCGGATGCACCCGCTGACCCTGGCGGGTCTGGCTGCGGCCATCGACCAGCTGTGACCCTCTGAACCCTAAAAAACAGACAAGCCGGGATTGCACCCGGCCAGGAGCAAAGATGACCTCTATCGTAATCAGTGGCTCAGGCCTCTATACCCCTCCTTTTGCCGTCAGCAATGAAGCGCTGGTGGCGGCCTTCAACCAGTACGTGGATCTCTACAACGAGGAGAACGCCTCCGCCATCGATGCAGGGCAGCTGCCTGCCAAACAGCACTCGAGCTGCGAGTTCATCGAGAAGGCCTCCGGCATCAAGAGCCGCTATCTGGTGAGCAGCGAGGGGGTGCTTGATCCCGACATCATGCAGCCGCTCATGGCGGAGCGCCCGGACGATCAGCCCTCCATCATGGTGGAGATGGCGGTGGCGGCCGCCGAGCAGGCGCTGATTGCCGCCGGTCGTGAACCGGGGGAGATCGATCTTGTCATCGTCGCCGCCTCCAACATGCCACGCCCCTACCCGGCGCTGGCCATCGAATTGCAGCACTATCTCGGCGCCAGCGGCCTGGCGTTCGACATGAACGTGGCCTGCTCTTCCGCCACCTTCGGGATCAAGACCGCCGCAGACATGCTGGCGGCAGGCACCGCCCGGCTGGCGCTGGTGGTCAATCCGGAGATCTGCTCGGGTCACCTCAACTTCCGTGATCGGGACAGTCACTTCATCTTCGGCGACGCCTGTACCGCCGTGCTGCTGGAACGGGAGGCCGATTGCCAGGTGGCCAACCCCTGGCAACTGGTGGCCAGCAAGCTGGTGACCCAGTACTCCAACAACATCCGCAACAACTTCGGCTTCCTGAACCGGCTCAGCCCGCGCACCCGCTACGGCGACGACAAGCTGTTCCGCCAGCAGGGGCGCAAGGTGTTCAAGGAGGTGCTGCCCCTGGTGTGCGATCAGATAGCCTCCCAGCTGGCGGAGCAGGGATGGGCGGCCGATGGCTTGAGCCGGCTCTGGCTCCATCAGGCCAACCTCACCATGAACCAGTTCATCGGCCGCAAGTTGCTGGGCCATGACGCCAGCCAGCAGGAGGCGCCTGTCATCCTCGATCGCTACGGCAACACCAGCTCGGCGGGTTCCATTATCGCCTTCCACCTCTTCAACCAGGATCTGCCGAGCGGGGCTCGCGCGGTGCTCTGCTCCTTTGGGGCCGGTTACTCCATCGGCAGCCTGCTGCTGCAGCGGCGCTGAGCACCCTGTTTTGCCCATAAAAAAGCCACCCGGGAGGGTGGCTTTTTTCATGCTGCCCGAGAGGTTTTTTCAAGCAGGTTCGATGGTCAGCACCTGACATTGCGGTTCTTTTATCTGAAATTGCACGTTCACATCGAACAATCTGACACCGTACACCTTGTCATCCGGCTTGCCCTTCTTGTAAGCAGGGCGGGGATCCTGGGCCAGCACCTCCCTCACCAGTTCACGCAGCTCCGGGTGGGCCTTGAGCCAGGGGGCGAGCTGCTGCTCGGCCTGGGCGCTGAAGCTCACCGCCAGCGGCGGGGTAGGGGCATCGGGGGCGAAACCGCCACGGGCGTGGGGCAGGCTGTCGGCATAGGGGACATAGGGCTTGATGTCGACAACGGGGGTGCCGTCGAGCAAGTCCACGGCGCCCAGCTCGAGCCAGAGCTTGCCGCGCTCACGTCCCACCCCGTGCAGTTCGACCACGGAGAGGCCGAGGGGGTTGGGGCGGAAGGTGGAGCGGGTGGCAAAGACCCCGACCCGCTCGTTGCCTCCGAGGCGCGGCGGGCGCACCGTCGGGTGCCAGCCCTGATCCATGGTCTGGTGAAACACGAAGCTGATCCAGAGATGGGAGAATTGCTCGATGCCGCGCAGCGCATCGGGCTGATCGTAGGGAGGAAGCAGTTCGAGGCGGGCGCGAGCCGCGCTGACCAGGCCGGGCTGGCGGGGTATGGCGAACTTCTCCTTGTAGGGAGAGCGGATGATCCCTAGGGTATCGATATCGAACTTCATGGCGGATCCTAGCTGAAAACCCGGGCAATGTAGCACAGGCACGCCGAAAACGCAGGGGGAGCACCAGGACGCGGCCCCTGTGATCCCGATCCCAGACCCGGTGCCCGGGGGCTGTGTCCTGGTGCCAACTTGCGTAGGGTGGGGCGGCAAAAGGGGTGGCGGGGGAGCGGGCAAGGAGCCTGCTGCCCGCACCATGACGATATGCCTGGCGGCATCAGAGCGTGCCTGGGACGTGTACTCACCATGCCAGGCCATGGCCGTTTCGGCTGCCCGTGGAGGGGCTGCAAGGAGAGGGCGCCATAGAGGAGAGACAGGGATGAAATTGTTGATTATCGGCGGCACCGGCTTTCTGGGTCGCCACCTGACCACGCTGGCCCTGGATTGGGGGCACGAGGTGACGCTGTTCAATCGCGGCCACCGCCAGCACCCGGATTGGCGGGAGCTGACCCAGCTTCACGGGGACAGAGACGGGGACCTGGCCCCCTTGCGGGGCGAGGGGCGGCACTGGGATCTGGTCATCGACACCTGCTGCTATCGTCCCGAACAGGCCGAAGGACTCTCTGACGCTCTGCTGGGGCGCTGTGATCGGCTCATCTTCATCTCCACCATCAGTGTCTATCGCGATTTTTCCCAACCCGGCATGGATGAGTCGGCCCCCTTGCACGAGATGGCAGGAGCGCTCACCGACTACGGCCCCCTCAAGGTGCTGTGCGAGTCGGTGTATCGCGCCCGCTGGGGAGATCGCCTGTGCACCCTGCGCCCCGGCGTGCTCTGCGGCCCCTTTGACCCGACCGCTCGTCTTGCCTGGTGGGTGAGGCGGGTGCAGCGGGGCGGGCACTGGCTCTTGCCAGGGCTGGGGGAGGACAGGCTGCAATACCTGGATGTGCGCGACTGCGCCGAGTTCGTGCTGCGGGCTGCCGAGCAGCGACTCGCTGGGTGCTTCAACCTGATCAAGCCCGGCATCGCACTGAACGACTGGGTGGAGCGCCTCGCTGCCCGGCTGACGCCAGCGACCCCCTTGCAGCTCGAGTGGGCTCCCTGGCGTGACCTGATGGCGGCAGGGGTGGCGCCCTGGCAAAGCTATCCCACACTGCTGCCAAACGAGCTGCCGGAGTATGCTGGGTATGGCACCATCAGCGCCGAGGCCGCCATCGTCCATGGGCTGAACTTTCGCCCCCTGGAGGAGACGGTTGACGATCTGGTGGTATGGCTTGCCAGCAACCCCCGGGGGCCGCTGCCGGGCATGACCCCTGATGAGGAACAGGCCCTGCGACGACGAGTGGAGGTTTCCTTGTCATCGAATGCGTACTAGCCGACATCATAAAGAAGAGGGCACCCCGGGGTGCCCTCTTCTCATGTGGGGTGTTCATCCATGACGGGGCTCAGCGCAGCAATGCCCCCGCCTCGGCCAGCAGGGTCCTCAGCACACTGCGATGGCACCGGGACTCCTGTTCGCAGTAGCACCCCACCGAGAAATGGGTGGTGTGGGAGAGGGCAGCCAGCAGGGCCAGATCGTGCCTCGCGGCCGGGGCGGCCATCTCGGCCTTGTACTGCTTGCAGAAGGCGGTCCACCGGGCCGGGGTGTCGGCAGTCTGACCGAGTTTCATGGTCTCGGCGCTGGGGGCCAGATTGGGGAACCAGACGTCGTACCAATCCTGGCTGGCGAACGCCGCTTTGGGCACGCCGCGAGGGGGGCGACGCACGGTGCCGATGCGAAGTCCCTCATCCTCGAGGCGGGGGCTGCCGAGTCGCACGATGGCGATCGCCATGGCAGGACTTACTTCTCTTCGGCCACTTTCAGCGCCTGACCGTAGCAGATCACCTGCTTCAGGCAGCCGGGCACGTCGCTGAACTCGGCGCACTTGTCGAAGCTGACGCCGTTGCCCCCCATGTCCGCCACGCGGCGGCGGGCCAGGGTGCGGGCTTCACCGGCATTGGGCACCGCCTGGTTGGCATCGCTCTGGCAGGATTCCCCCTCGACGGTGCCGAGGTAGAGGTAGTTGAGGTCGGCGAGCTCGCTCTGCTCGTAGATCCGCACGCTCCCCGGCTTGAAGTACTCGTCGAAGTTTTCCTTGTCCAGATTGCTGTTGAAGGCGAAGTCGGCGCAACCGGAGGCAATCAGGGGCATCATCAGGATCAGGCGTTTCATATCGGCATCTTGTTGGGTGGCGAGTGGGCCATTATAGGGGGCAGTCGCCGATGGCGACCAGCCCCATTTTTAGCCATATCAATGGATTGTAGCGAGACGATCCCGGATCAGGCGGGGGCCAGCCGCCGGTGCAGGCTGCGGTAGTGATCATCTTCCAGCAGCTCCTGGTGGGGGGCACACAGACGGATGCGACCCTCTTCCATCAGGGCTACCCTGTCCATCCGTTCCAGCCCCAGCAGGCGGTGGGAGATGAGCAGCAGGGTGCGATCCGCCCCCAGGGTCAGCAGCAGATCCATGATCTCCCGTTCGGTCTGGGTGTCGAGCCCTTCGGTGGGCTCGTCCAGCAGCCAGAGCGGTGCATCGTGGAGCAGGGCGCGGGCGATGCCGATGCGGCGGCGCTCCCCGCCGGAGAGCGGACGCCCGCCATCCCCGAGCCAGGCATCCAGTCCCTGTTCGGCCTGCTCACCCTCATCGCGCAGCAGAGTCCCGAGCCCCACCTGGGTGAGCACCTCGATGAGCCGTTCATCGCTGGCTCCGGGGGCGGCCAGGGTGAGGTTGCCACGCAGGGTATCGGCAAACAGGTGGACCCGCTGGCTCACCACGGAGCAGGAGGCGCGCAGCGCCTCTTCGCTGTAATCGGTGAGGGGCTTGCCATCGAGCAGGATCTCCCCCGATAGGGCCGTCCATTCCCGGGTCAGCAACCCCATCAGGGTGGACTTGCCACAGCCGGTCTGCCCCAGCAGCGCCAGCTTCTCCCCGGCATGCAGTTGCAGGGTGCACCCTTGCAGCACGGGAGCATCCTGGCCTGGATAGGTGAAATGCAGGTCGCTTATGTGCACGGCACCCCGGGCAGCGGGGGCTTGCTGTGCGCCCCACTCCGGCGCCTTGGCCTCTTGCAGGATCTCGTTGAGACGGCGGGCGGAGGTGAGGCTGGTGGAGAGGTGCTGGAAGGCACCGGCCAGCGGCAGCAGCGCCTCGAAGCTCGCCAGGGTAGCGAACACCATGAGTGCCGTGATGGGGTCAGGGGCACTGCCACCGACGCCGTGACCGGCCAGCCAGAGCATCAGGGTCAGAGTCCAGCCGCTCAGCAACTGCACCGAGAAGGCGGCCAGGCCGCTGACGCGGGCCATGCGGGCCTGGGCCCGGATCAGGGCCTGCTCCGCCTGCTGCAATCCGGTGAGCGCCTCGGGAGCGGCGGCGAACATCTGCAGTTCGGCCTGGCCGTCCAGATAGTCCACCATGCGGGTACGCAGGTTGGACTTCTCGGCGATGAGCTGGCGGCCCGGCGCGCGCCCGGCAAAATAGAAGACCAGGGGCAAAGCCAGCATGCCAAAGAGCAGAATGGCTCCCAGCGTCAGCGCCAGGCGACCATCGAAGAAGGAGAGGAAGAAGACCAGCCCGGCGCAGCTCAGCAGCGCCGCCCCAATGGGGGTGATGAGGCGCAGATAGACGTGATCCATGGCGTCGATGTCGGCCACCAGACGGTTGAGCAGGTCAGCCTGGCGAAAACCGGCAAGGGAGCCGGGGGAGAGAGGGGAGAGCTTTTGCCAGAACCAGACCCGCAGCCGGGTCAGCACCCGGAAGGTGGCGTCGTGGCTCACGACCCGCTCGCCCCAGCGACTGGCGGTGCGCACGATGGAGAAGAAACGCACGCCCCCCGCAGGGGTCATGTAGTTGAAGGTGTCTCGGGTGGCGACCGCCAGCCCGGCGACGGCGGCGGCGGAGAGGAACCAGCCGGAGAGGGAGAGCAGGCCCATGCCGGCCACCAGGGTGACCAGGGCCAGCAGCAGGCCGATGGAGAGGCTGAGCCAGTGCTGGCGATAAAGGCGCAGGAACGGCAATAGATCAGTCATCGAGAGAGTCTCCGAAACCTTGGGATTGCGACAGGAGGCGGGCGAAGGGGCCCTCTGCCTCGCCGAGTGCGGCAAAACGTCCCTGCTCCACCAGCTTGCCGTGCGCCAGCACCAGGATGTTGTCCATCTGGCTGAGCTGATCGAGGCGGTGGGTGATCATCAGCAGGGTCTGACCTTGTGCGGCTTGTTCGAGGGCGCTCAAAACGGCCCGCTCAGAATGGCGATCCAGGCTGGCAGTGGGTTCATCCAGCACCATCATCTGGGTCGTCTTGAGCAGGGTACGGGCAAGGGCGATGCGCTGGGCCTGGCCGACGGAGAGGCCGCCCGCCTGATCCCCGACCCGATAGTCCAGCCCTTTCTCATTGACGAACTCCCAAGCCTGGGCGCGCTTGAGCGCGGATTCCAGCTCGGCGTCGCTGGCGGATGGTCTGGCCAGCAGCAGGTTGTCCCGCAGGGAGCTGTGGAAGAGTTGGGGATTCTGGGAGAGCCAGCCTAGCTGTTGGCGCCACTGGCTGATGTCCAGGGTACGAAGCTCCACTCCGTTGACGCGCAGGGAACCGCGATAGGGGGCAAAACCGAGCAGGGCATTGACCAGGGAGCTCTTGCCCGCGCCGCTGATGCCGACCAGGGCGGTGCGCGTGCCGGCTTCCAGCGTGAAATCGAGAGGACCGACCAGCACCTTGCCCTCGGCGCTCAGCACTTCCAGGCTGCGGGCTTCTACCTTGACGGGGCCATCCGCATGGAAGGGGTGCGTCCCGGAGGCGGGTTCGCTCACGTCGGCCTCGAGAAATTCCAGCAGTTGTTCGGCGGCGCCAATGGCCTGTGCCTTGGCGTGATAGTGGGCACCGAGTTCCCGCAGCGGCGCGTAGAACTCGGGGGCGAGGAAGAGCACGAACAGGCCGGTAAAGAGGGTGACCTTGACGCCATAGCTGCCAAAGTTGAGGTGATCGATGTAGGAGAAACCGAAGTAGACGGCCACCAGGGCCACCGCGATGGCGGCGAAGAACTCCAGCACGGCCGTGCTCAGGAAGGCGAGGCGCAGCACCTCCATGGTGCGCTCGCGAAAATCTTCCGATGCATCGCGGATGGCCTCCCCTTCCGCCCGGGTACGCATGAAAAGCTGCAGGGTGCGCAGCCCCTTGAGGCGATCGAGGAAGTGACCTGAGAGGCGCGCCAGCGACTGGAAGTTGCGGCGGTTGGCATCGGCGGCGCCCACCCCTACCAGGATCATGAAGAGGGGAATGAGGGGGGCCGTGCCGAGCAGAATGAGGCCCGCCGCCCAGTTGACCGGGAACACGGAGACCAGGATCACCAGGGGAATAAAGACGGCGATGGCCATCTGGGGCAGATAACGGGAGAAGAAGTCCTGCATCTCTTCGATCTGCTCGAGCAGCAGGCTGGCCCAGCTACCGGCGGGGCGACGCTGGATATAGGCAGGGCCGAGCCTGGCGAGGCGGGTGAGCACCAGCTTGCGGATGGCCTGGCGCACCGCACTGCCCGCCTTGAAACTCGCCACCTCGCGGCCATAGGCCAGTGCCGCCTTGGTCAGGGTCACCAGCAACAGACTGATGAAGAGGGGGGCGGAGTGCTCCGGCGTTGTGCCTTCGATGATGAAACCGTGCAGCAGGGTCGCCAGCAACCAAGCCTGCATCACCATCAGGACGCCCTGACCCAGCCCGAAGGCGATGGAGATGCCGATCCAGCGCCGACCATGGCCCGATTGTTTGCGCAACCAGCCATAGAGATGTTTCTGTCTGTTCTTGTCCATTACCACCCTCCTCAAACGAGTGGCGCAAGACTATCGTCGCCCCCACGGCTTGGCAACCTTGCAGAACCGGGCGGATGAACATCATTGTGTGAAAAATCGGCTTCATGCTCATTAGTTGGCCGAACAGCTTGATTTATGGCAAAAAATGCGAGGTCGGTGATTGCGCTCGGCGGCAAAATGCATATAGTAGAGGCCACTGACGCGGGTGTAGTTCAATGGTAGAACGGTAGCTTCCCAAGCTGCATACGTGGGTTCGATTCCCATCACCCGCTCCACATTCCAGATAGCGGCATGCGCCGTTGTCCATATCAGCCAGATGGCTGTCTGTCGTGGGGATTCCCCATCACACCAAGCAAGTTTTGATGCCTAGCGGGCATCGTATAATGGCTATTACCTCAGCCTTCCAAGCTGATGATGCGGGTTCGATTCCCGCTGCCCGCTCCAGTCTTCACACAAAAAGCCCACTCCTGCGAGTGGGCTTTTTGTTGTGTACTTTTTGAGGGGGCAAGTTGCCTGGGGGCGACTTGCAGACATGGAAAAGGCGCCACAGGGCGCCTTTTCAACTCGGGAGTGGGGAGGATTACTCCTGCTCCAGCTCGCCGCAGAAGCGATAGCCTTCGCCATGGATGGTGGCGATGATCTCCGGGGTATCGCCCACGCTCTCGAAGTGCTTGCGAATACGGCGGATGGTCACGTCGACGGTGCGGTCGTGGGGCTTGAGTTCGCGGCCCGTCATCTTCTTGAGCAGCTCGGCACGGGTCTGGATCTGGCCGGGGTTCTCGCAGAAATGCAGCATGGCGCGGAACTCGGAGCGGGGCAGCTTGAACATGTCCCCTGCCGGGCTGACCAGGGCGCGGCTGTTGATGTCCAGGGCCCAGCCATTGAACAGATAACGTTCCACCAGCTTCTTCTCTTCGCCACCGGCGGCCACGTTCATGGTGCGGCTCAGCAGGTTGCGGGCACGGATGGTCAGTTCACGGGGATTGAACGGCTTGGTGATGTAGTCATCTGCGCCGATCTCCAGCCCCAGGATCTTGTCCACTTCGTTGTCGCGACCAGTCAGGAACATCAGGGCGATGTTGTCATCTTCACGCAACTCGCGCGCCAGCAGCAGGCCGTTCTTGCCCGGCAGGTTGATGTCCATGATCACCAGGTTGATGGTGTGGCTGGTCAGGGCCTGGTGCATCTCGTCACCGTTGTTGGCTTCCAGCACGATGTAGCCTTCGGCTTCGAAGATGCTCTTGAGGGTGTTGCGGGTGACCAGCTCGTCTTCGACGATCAGAATATGTGGTGTTTGCATGAGTATTCCCAGATTCTTATCAGTTAATTATCGAAATTTTAACACTCTTTGGCGTTATCCGACCGGTCCTGAAAATTTATTACGTCATCCTGGGTATGAATATCAGGTCGAATCATCGCGAATTTGGTAACTATGTCGGCAAGCATCCCTGTGCCGTACATGGGCTCTCAACAAGTCTGAACAAGAGAAGCCCGGAGAGGTAGTCCATTACAAAAGTTGCTGCATTTTATCAGTTAACAGGCGCATAACAACACTCTTTGCCGTCAGATAGCAACTTTTTAACTCAGCTTTGATATAAGTCAATCCCCGAGTTCGCTGCATCATACTTGGGCTGACCCGCTTTTTCGCCCTTAATAAATGTAATGGGATGTAACATGTGGTTGACATGACTTTGTGGGAAAACTACAGAAAAGTGTGCTTCATCGCCCCCTTTGCGCCTCCCAGCTGCCCAGCCTATGCCATTGTCACGGCCTGGAACCCGGCCAGCCGGTGGGTGGGGCTGCGCCGCAATGCCCGTCGCCAGCGAGCCCTTGTCCGGCAAGTGGGCGACTGTCCCGTCATGGGAGAGGTCTGGGGGAGCGATGAGGATGAGCGCTGGCAGGAGGCGTCGCTGTTGTTGCCGCTTTCGCAGTCAGAGGCGATCCGGCTGGCCGCCCGATTTGGCCAGAATGCCCTCTATTGGGTGCGTGAAGGAGAGCTCTGGCTGGTGCCCGTGTTGCTGGAAGGGACGCCCTGTCATCTGGGGGCGCTTGCGTCCCGCTGGCGGTTCAGGCCTTCGGGCTGACATGGCCCCCCGCCATCCGGACAGGGCACCCGGCCGGTGGATTGTCAGCGCCCCGACATGATGAAAGAATGAGCGGACACATTTCACTCCATGGAAGGATGATGATCATGCTGGACCTGCTGCCCGACCTTTGCGATGAACATGGCGATGCCCTTAGGATCGCTGACCCCCTGTTTCACGACTATGGCGGCAAGACGCTGTTTTACGGCGAGGCCGTGACCCTCTCCTGCTTTGAAGACAACAGCCTGGTGCGTGATCTGGTCAATCGTCCCGGCCATGGCAAGGTGATGGTGATCGACGGGGGCGGCTCCCTGCGTCGGGCGCTGCTCGGGGATCAGCTGGCCATCAAGGCGGTGGAGCAGGGGTGGGAGGGGATCCTCATCAATGGTGCCGTGCGGGATGTGGGGACGCTGGCGACCCTGGCGCTGGGGGTCAAGGCCTTGGCCCCCTGCCCGGTCAAGACCGAAAAACGGGGCCTGGGCACGCTGGACACCGTGGTCTCTTTTGCCGGTGTGACCATAGCGCCCGGCGACTATGTCTACGCCGACCTCAACGGTGTGCTGGTGAGCGGCGCCAGGCTCCTCTGAACCTCAGAAGTTGAAGCCCACGCCCAGAGTGAGAAAGTGTTCCGTGCTGAAGGCACTGAGTCCGTAATTGGCGGTGATGGCCAGGGAGGGTGTCACCAGCAGGCTGCTGTTGAGCTCAACCAGGGTGCTGGCCTTGCTCACCTCCAGTTGCTTGAGCTGGCTGCCGATGTTGAGTGACGGGGAGAGGCGATAGCGCACCCCAGAGCTGATATTGAACCCGGCCTGCCCGCTTTGGGGGCCGATGGCGGGGCCGGCCTCCATGTAGAGGCTGATGTCATCCTGAAGCGGGTATTGATAGCCGGTATTGATGAGCCAGAGGTCGAAGTTGTCGCCAAGATGGCTCTGGTTGCCGAGCAGTACGCCGGAATAGCTTTTGACGTAGAGCGGGTTGTCCGATTCGGTCTGGAGAAAACTCCAGTCGGCGGCCTGAGCCGAAAAGACGAGGCTGGATGCCATGGCGATGACGAGAGACTTGACCATTCGTTTCCCCTCCCTGGGTCCGAACAGGACTACAAGCATGGCACATGCCAGCGGGGAGTAAAGGGAACCCCGATCACAATAAAAGAGTTTTGATTGACGCCGCAGTCATGGTACACAGGCCCCTCACTCCGTGTCGTTACGACACGCTCCATCACGAGGTGAACTGATGAACAACAAACTGATCCTGCTGGCCGCTCTGGCCCTGGGAGGCTGCGCCATGACTACGGGGTCCACGCTGGCACAATTGCAGGCATCGACCTGGCAACTGCAAGGGGCGAGCGGTGATACCTTCACCCTGCAGGTCGCCGGTGACAAGGTGGCGGGCAAGGGCGGCTGCAACCGCTACTTTGGCGGCATCACAGAGCAGGGTGACGGCGTGTTGACGCTGGGCGCCATGGGTTCGACGCGCATGATGTGTGCGGGGGATCTGGCCGGCAAGGAGATGAACTACCTGCAGACCCTGGAGAAGGTGGCGAGCTTCCAGATCAGCGGCAAACAGCTGGTGCTAAAGGATGCCGACAAGGCCACCTTGCTGACCTTTGACGCCGTGAAATAAGCCGGGAGCTCGTCAAAGGCTGTCGCAGGCGGCCCCTGCGCCAGCGTGCAGAAGAATGTGAAAAGGGACGCCATGGCGTCCCTTTTTGTGCCTGATGCCGGGTCATCCCCCTCGCTGGAAGCGAAACCGCTTCTTGCGCCGGTAGGGATAGACATCCTCGAACATCCCCTCCTTGATGTTGCTCTGCAGCATCTTCCAGTAGTTGGCGTCGAAGAGCTCCTTGTGCAACTGCATCATGATCTCCCGCACCTGGGGTTTTTGCAGCAGGAAGGTGGCGAATTCCTCCGGGAAGATGTCGTTGGGTGCCACCGAATACCAGGGTTCGGCGCTCCACTCGTCCTCCGGGTAGCGCGGCGGCGGGATCTGGCGGAAGTTGCACTCCGTCATGTAGCAGATCTCGTCGTAGTCATAGAAGACCACCCGGCCGTGGCGAGTCACCCCAAAGTTCTTGAACAGCATGTCGCCGGGGAAGATGTTGGCCGCCGCGAGCTGGCGGATGGCGTTGCCGTACTCTTCCAGGGCGAGGCGGGTCTGCTGTTCGTCCGCCTGATCCAGATAGAGGTTGAGCGGGATCATCTTGCGCTCGGTGTAGAGGTGTTTGATCACCAGCTTGTCGGCGGTGAGGGTAAGCGCAGAGGGGGCCACCGCCTTGAGCTCGGCCAACAGCTCCGGCGAGATGCGATCGAGGGGAAACTCGAAGTTGGTGAACTCCTGGGTATCTGCCATGCGGCCCACTCTATCGTGCTGTTTTACCAGCCGGTATTTCTCCTTCACCTGCTCGTGGCTCACCTCCTTGGGCGGGGTGAACTCGTCTTTTATCACCTTGAACACCACATCGTAGGAGGGGAGGGTGAACACGCTCATCACCATCCCCTTGATGCCGGGCGCAATGACAAACTGTTCCCGGCTCTGGGCCAGGTGCTGCTGATAGTGGCGATAGAGCTCGGTCTTGCCGTGCTTCTGGCAGCCGATGGCGTTGTAGATTTCATAGTCCGGCTTGCGGGGCATGATCTGGCGAAGGAAGGCCACAAAGAGCGCCGGTACCGGGGCATAGACCATGAAGTAGGCGCGGGCGAAGCCGAACACGATGGAGGCCAGCTCCGGCTCGAAGATGACGGTGTCCACATAGATGCTCTGACCGGTGCTGAGCAGGGGCAGGATGAAGGGATAGACTTCTCCCTTCACCCGGATGAGCCCCACCAGATAGGCTCCCTTGTTGCGATAGAACACCTCCCTGAGCAGCTCGATGGCGAAGGGCTCCTCGTGCAGGATGGCCGGGCCGCTCTCTGCCAGATGGCGGTGGATGTCCATGATGTCCCGCTGCTTGTCTTCGAAAGGGAGGGTGAAGCTGTAATCTCCGAGCAGCTGGCTCAGGGTCTGGGGCAGGTGGGAAAGATCGGTGCGATAGATACGCAGCAGGGATCCCAGGTCAGGATTGTCACCCCGGCTCACGAAGGGGTGGATATAAAGGTTCTCGTCGCGGATGTTGCGATGGCGGAAGATGCGGCGATAGACGGAATTGAAGAAGGACTCCGCCACCTCGAAGTTCTCGCAGCGGGGCAGGAGATCGCTGAAGGCGCCTTTCACCTGCTTGAGCAGGGCCTGGGTCGGCAGCTGCTCCCCCATCATCTGTTTGATCTGCGCCGTGGTGGCGCCGACATGGTGATCATAGAGGCGGATGCGCTCTCGACCGGCGAGCTGCACCCCCAGCCAGTCGCTGTTCTCGAAACGGCTCTTGCTGCCCTGGGTTATCTCGAGAAAGCGGCTGTAAAACGACTCAAAACGTTGCAGGATCGTCTCGGCGACCGCCTGCTCCAATGGCTGCTGCATCTCTCTCTTCCTTGTGAACTGTCGGGCCCATGGCGTCAGTGCCCTGAGGCGGCGGACTCGCGTCCAAGGCCACTATGGCAACATCCAAACATCTGTTCAAGTGGCAATATTTCGGGATAAACGGTAGATTGCGCCCCTGTTTTGCCGACGGTTCGCCGCAGTTCGCGGCGTCGGCCCCATCCTGGAGAGAACCCGATGAAACTCTATTTTGTGCTGGTGTCGCCCGCCCGTGCCGCCAACGTGGGGGCTGCTGCCCGCGCCATGAAGACCATGGGCTTCGATGCCATGCGACTGGTGGGGAGCCGGGTGCACGAAGAGGAGGAGGCGAGCTGGGTTGCCCACGGGGCGCAGGAGATCCTGACGGATGCGCAAGCCTTCGACACCCTGGAAGAGGCCCTGGCGGACATGGATTTGGTGGTCGCCACCACCGCCCGGCAGCGCGGCCGCTACCAGCACTACCTCACCCCGGCGGACATTCGCGACCAGGTCCGGGCCAAGCCCTCTCTCGAGAAGGTGGCCATCGTGTTTGGCTGCGAGGAGTCCGGACTCTCCAACGAACAGCTCGCCCAGGTGGATCTCATCAGCTACCTGCCTCTCAAGGTCTCATACCCGTCCCTGAACCTGGGTCAGGCGATCATGCTGTATGCCTATGAGCTGAGTCCGCTGCTCGATGACCAGAAAGTGAGCGACGAGCAGGACGTAGCAGAAAATTTCGAGAGTGCCGGGCAGGTTCGCGTGCTGAAATCAAAAACAGCAGAATTGCTTGGTGAACTCGGAGTTTCGCAGGATGAAAAACTGCATCAATGGGTGATGGACCGAGTGCCCATGCTGCCGCAGCGGGATCTCAATATGCTCCATCTGCTCTGCAAAGACCTTGCCCGCAAGTTTGGCAAGGAGGTTTAGGTTGACAGCCCCTCGCCGGGCGCGGTATTG
Source organism: Aeromonas sp. MaB10011B (assembly GCF_017939325.1). Classification (NCBI taxonomy): domain Bacteria; kingdom Pseudomonadati; phylum Pseudomonadota; class Gammaproteobacteria; order Aeromonadales; family Aeromonadaceae; genus Aeromonas; species Aeromonas sp. MaB10011B. The sequence goes on from NZ_JAGKRK010000052.1 coordinate 65,779, forward strand.
CTAACAACCAGATTCGTTCAAGAGTGTTCGTCATGCAGCTATTCACCAACATCATCACCACCACCATTATTACCGGTACCACCACAGGTGGCACTGGGGCCGGTTGATGCGCTGACGAACAAGCACAGAAATCAGAAAAAGGCCCGTACCCACCCAGTACGGGCCTTTTTTGTTGGATTGTTTTTAGACCAATTAGCAGATCAATTTGCAGGGAATACAGGGAGATAGCGATGAGAGTGTTGAAATTTGGCGGGTCGTCACTGGCCGACGCAGAGCGTTTCTTGCGGGTTGCCGATATCGCGGTGAATACCCACGGCCAATCCCAGGTGGCCCTGGTGCTGTCGGCACCGGCCAAGGTGACCAATCACCTGGTCGCCCTGGTGGAACAGACCAGTCGCGGCATGGATGCAAGCAGTACCCTGTTCGAGATCAACGGCATCTTCTCCCGCCTGCTGGCCGGCTTGAAGGCCGCCTATCCCGCGCTGGATGACAAGGCGCTGCAGGCTCGTTTGACCAGCGAACTGGATCAGGTCGAGCGGCTGATGCAGGGTATCCGTCTGCTGGGGCTCTGCCCGGACAACGTCCAGGCCCGCATCCTGAGCCGTGGCGAGAACCTCTCCATCGCCTTCATGCACGAGCTCTTGCGGGTGCGCGGCCTCGAGCTGGATCTCATCGTGCCCGAGCAGTTGCTGGTCACCGATGGCGGCTACCTCGAAGCCCATGTGGACATCGAAGCCTCCCGGGTGCGCTTCGCCGCCAAGGGCCTGCGCTCTGATTGTCTCTACCTGATGCCGGGCTTCACCGGTGGCAGCGACAAGGGCGAGACCGTGCTGCTGGGCCGCAACGGCTCCGACTATTCCGCCGCCGTCTTGGCCGCCTGCGTCGATGCCGAGTGCTGCGAGATCTGGACCGACGTGGAGGGCTGCTACAACTGCGACCCGCGCCTGGTACCGGATGCCTACCTGCTCAAAACCCTCTCCTATAAAGAGGCGATGGAGCTCTCCTACTTCGGTGCCAAGGTGCTGCACCCGAAGACCATCGCCCCCGTGGCCCAGTTCCACATTCCCTGCCTCATCAAGAACAGCTTCAACCCCCAGGGTCCGGGTACCCTCATCGGGGTCGATCAGGGGGATGACGATCTGAAGGTGAAGGCCATCTCGGATCTCTCCGGCATGTGCATGTTCAACGTCTCCGGTCCCGGCATGAAGGGCATGGTGGGCATGGCCGGTCGCATCTTCTCCGCCGTCTCCCGCGCCGGGGTCAGCATCGTGCTGATTACCCAGTCGTCCTCCGAGTACAGCGTCAGCTTCTGTATCCACAGCTACGACAGCGACAAGACCCGCAAGGTGCTGGAGCGCGAGTTCGAGCTGGAGTTCAAGAACCAGTTGCTGGACCCGCTCGAGATCATGACCGATCTGGCCATCATCTCCCTCATCGGTGACGGCATGCGCACCTCCAAGGGGATGGCGGCGCGCTTCTTTACCTCCCTGGCCCAGGCCTCCATCAACATCGTCGCCATCGCACAAGGGTCGAGCGAGCGCTCCATCTCCGCGGTCGTGCGCTCCGGCAAGGTGGCGGAAGCCATCAAGGCGTGCCACCAGAACTTCTTTGGCAGCCAGCAGTTCATCGATCTCTTCGTGGTCGGGGTGGGCGGCGTCGGTGCAGCCCTGGTGGATCAGATTGCCCGCCAGCAGCCGGTACTGGCCGAGCAGGGCACCGGCCTGCGAGTAGTGGGCATCGCCAACAGCCGTCAGATGGCGGTCAACAAGGATGGCCTGGCCCTCGCCAACTGGCGTGAACAGCTGGTGGAAGCACAAGGCAGTTTCAGCCTGGAGGCGGTGAAGAAGCTGGTGGAAGAGAGCCACCTCATCAACCCGGTGATCGTCGACTGCACCTCGAGCGAAGCCGTGGCCGTCCAGTACGCCGATTTCCTGGGGGCCGGTTTCCACGTGGTCACCCCGAACAAGAAGGCCAACACCGGGTCGCTCGATTACTACAAGGCGCTGCGTCGCACCGCCCGCCAGACCCGCCGCAAGTTCCTGTACGAGACCAACGTGGGCGCGGGCCTGCCGGTCATTGAGAACCTGCAAAACCTCATCAAGGCCGGTGACAAGCTGCGCGCCTTCGACGGCATCCTGTCCGGGTCGCTCTCCTTCATCTTCGGCAAGCTGGACGAGGGGATGGCCTTCTCCGAGGCTACCCAGATCGCCCGCGGCAACGGCTTCACCGAGCCGGATCCCCGCGATGACCTGAACGGCATGGACGTGGCTCGCAAGCTGCTCATTCTGGCCCGCGAGGCCGGCATGGCGCTGGAGCTCTCCGATGTGGAGGTGGAGCAGGCACTGCCGCCGGGCTTTGACGTGAGCGGCGACGTGGAGGCCTTCATGGCCCGCCTGCCCGAGGCCGACGGCTGGTTCCGCGACCAGTTCGCGGCGGCCCAGCGTGAAGGCAAGGTGCTGCGTTACGTCGGCTCCATCGAGGGTGGCAAGTGCAAGGTGGCCATCAAGGCGGTGGGTGGTGACGAGCCCCTGTTCAAGGTAAAAGACGGGGAGAACGCGCTCGCCTTCTTCTCCACCTATTACCAGCCCATCCCCCTGGTACTGCGCGGCTATGGCGCAGGGACCGAAGTGACCGCCGCCGGTGTCTTCGCCGATGTGCTGCGCACCCAGAACTGGAAGCAGGAGCTGTAACATGAGTTCAGAGATGAACCCGAATGTAGAAATCGGCGGCAGCGTGGTGGCCTATGCCCCGGCCTCCAGCGCCAACCTGAGCGTGGGCTTTGACGTCCTGGGGGCGGCGCTTGCCCCCGTGGATGGCTCCCTGCTGGGTGACCGCGTCCAGGTCAAATCGGCAGAGGTGCCTTTCGCTCTCTCTTCCGTGGGCCGTTACGCCCACAAGTTGCCGGACGACCCGAAAAAGAACATCCTCCACGACTGCTGGGTCGCCTATGGCGAGGCGCTTGAGAAGCGCGGCCTTGGTCTCAAGCCGCTGGAAATGGTGCTGGAGAAGAACCTGCCGGTGGGCTCGGGCCTGGGATCGAGCGCCTGCAGCGTGGTGGCGGCGCTGGAAGGACTCAACGCCTTCCACGGTGCGCCCCTGAATGAACACGACCTGCTGCTGTTGATGGGGGAGATGGAAGGGAAGATCTCCGGCTCCGTCCATTACGACAACGTGGCGCCCTGTTATCTGGGCGGCATGCAGCTGGTGCTGGAGGAGGGGGGCGTCATCAGCCAGGGCATCCCGGTGTTTGACGAGTGGTACTGGGTGGTCTGCTACCCGGGCACCGTGGTCTCCACCGCCGCCGCCCGCGCCATCCTGCCGGCCCAGTATCGCCGCCAGGACTGCCTCACCTATGGCCGCCGGCTGGCCGCCTTCGTGCATGCCAGCTACAGCCGCCAGGAAGGGCTGGCCGCCAGCGTCCTGAAAGACGTCATCGCCGAGCCTTATCGCGCGGCCCTGATTGAAGGCTTCAACGAGGTGCGGGCCCAGGGGGCCCAGAACGGGGCGCTGGCCACCGGCATCTCGGGGTCCGGTCCCACCGTGTTCGTGGTGATGAAGGATCTGGCCCAGGCCGAACGCATGAAAGAGTGGATGGAAGCGCACTTCGTGCGCAATGAAGATGGATTTGCCCGGGTCTGCAAACTGGACATGGCCGGGGCACGGGTAACAGGAAGCGAGCTATGAATCTTTACAACATCAAGGACAAGAGTGAACAGGTGAGCTTCGCCCAGGCGGTGCGTCAGGGTCTGGGCCGCGAGCAGGGGCTGTTCTTCCCAGAGACCCTGGAGCCGCTGGCCGATGTGGATGCCCTGCTGGATCTGCCGCTGGCCGAGCGCTCGGCCCGCATCCTGAGCCACCTGCTGGGTGACGAAGTACCGGCTGCCAAGGTGAGCGAGCTTATCGACGCCGCTTTCACCTTCCCGGCGCCCCTGGTGAAGCTCAAAGATGGCACCTATGCCCTCGAGCTGTTCCACGGCCCGACCCTGGCGTTCAAGGATTTCGGCGGCCGCTTCATGGCCCAGTGTCTGGCTGCGTTCAGAACCAATGACAAGATCACCATCCTCACCGCCACCTCCGGCGACACCGGTGCCGCCGTGGCCCACGCCTTCTACGGCCTGGAGGGGATTGAAGTGGTGATCCTCTACCCCAAGGGCAAGATAAGCCCCTTGCAGGAGGCGCTCTTCTGCACCTTGGGCGGCAACATCCGCACCCTCGCCATCGACGGTGACTTCGATGCCTGTCAGGCGCTGGTCAAGGATGCCTTCGACGATGAAGGGCTCAAGACCGCCATCGGCCTCAACTCCGCCAACTCCATCAACATCAGCCGCCTGCTGGCCCAGGTCTGCTACTACTTCGAAGCCGTGGCCCAGTTGCCGAAAGCCGATCGCGCCAAGGCGGTCATCAGCGTGCCGTCCGGCAACTTCGGCAACCTCACCGCGGGTCTCATCGCCAAGGCGCTGGGGCTGCCGGTGAAGCGCTTTATCGCCGCCACCAACGCCAACGACACCGTACCGCGCTACCTGAAAACCGGCCAGTGGGAGCCGCACCAGACGGTCGCGACCCTGTCGAACGCCATGGACGTGAGCCGCCCCAACAACTGGCCGCGGGTGGAAGAGCTGTGCCGTCGCAAGGGCTGGGCGCTGGAAACCTTGGGCTCAGGGATGCGTGATGATGCCCAGACCCGCGATGCGCTCAAACGCCTGCATCAGCTGGATTACCTGTGCGAGCCCCACGGGGCGATTGCCTGGGATCTGCTGAACGAGCAGCTTGGGCAAGACGAGGTTGGGGTCTTCCTCTGCACCGCCCATCCGGCCAAGTTCAAGGAGTCGGTGGACGAGATCCTGAATCTGGATGTGCCGCTGCCGGGCCCGCTCGCCAAGCACGCCGCGCTGCCGCTCCTGTCTCACGATCTGCCCGCAGACTTTGGCCGCCTCAAGGCCTTCCTGCTCGGTTAAGCCGTCATGAGATGCTGACGATCCCCCGCTTTTTCACGAGAGCGGGGGATTTTTTTATGTCCGGTATTGATGTCCGGTATAGGGCGGGTAGCCCGCCCTATACCCCTGAAACAAGGAGCACCGCATGAGCCCGCATCCCCTTCGTACCCTGATCGAGACCTGTGACGCCGCCATCTCCCGGCGCGACTTCGACGCCCTGATGACCTTCTACGCCGAAGACGCCGCCCTGGTGGTCAAACCCGGCATGGTGGTGCGCGGCATTCCCGCCATCCGCCGCGCCTTCACTGCCATCTCCGATTACTTTGACGGTCAGCTTGAGGTGACCCAGGGGGCCATGGAGGTGATCGAGGGGGCCGACAACGCCCTGGTGATCATGGAGACCCGGCTGCGCTACCCGGGCAGGGAGGGGTGGATTGATGAAACCCGGCGCGCCACCTATGTGTTTCGCAAAGAGCCCGATGGCCAGTGGCGTTGCACCATAGATAACTCCTATGGGACTTCATTGCTGGATGTAATCCTATAAGTGACAGACCGCTGCTGGATAAGCCGGACAACCATCTGGGTCACGCTTCGCGCCAACTGCTTATTCAGGTGCTGGCCGACTATCCGGGCACCTTGCTGCTGGTCTCCCACGATCCTGACTTTGTGGCCGGGGTGGGGGTTGAAAGGGAGTATTGGTTGGAGGGATAGGGGCTAAATCGTGAGCCAGCCAAGGAATGGCTGGCTCAGAAAGGGGAGTGTCCCAGATTGTTCTTGTAAGTGGCGGTCCGGTGGAGTGAATACAAGCTCACCCACTTTTGGAGCTTTGTACTTGATTCAATATATCGATAGCAAGATCTTCATTTCGATCAAAGCAAGACAAGATAATATCCCTATGTCGACAATTTCCTACGCCATGCAATGATGCCAGCTCTTTGATATATCTATCTGTAGACTCCATTAACTTTTCCATGTCAAAACCCTTTGAGAATTGCCTCAGCTCATTTGGTATTGTGTCAATGTAATATTCAATCCCATTTATATCCAATATCGCTAGAGATTGCTCTATTACTTTTTGGTTTGAGTCTGTTAAACGTTTTTCATCAATTAATACTGGCGCCGAATCAATAGCTAACAACTGAGCTACAGCCTGTGTTGTATTAGAACCTAATTTTAATATCTCAGTTACATCCCTAGTTATTAAACATTGAATTGATATTGTGATTTGCTGGAATTCGTCAAGTTTAGATAATTTTTCAAATAATTGCTGTAATTCTTCTTGATTAAGAAGGATCAATAACCTACCGGAAATGAATCGTAGTTTTGGTATGTATCTTTTTTTCTCATAGTTATTAGGGAAGGTGCGAATAAGCACCCTCCACAACGAAACTGAAAAAATTAGTTTATTAAATTCAAATGCTTACAAAGGCGCATTTTTATGTTTGGTGACTTATTCGCACCTTCCTTAGCGGTTAACATGAGGGTGATATATTTGCTTGCTGTTTTCAGCATTTCATGCTTACAAGATAAAGCTTGAGAAATAAGGCTCTGGATAGATATTTTTCTAATGGCTTTTGAAGACCAGTGATACTTCTTAATCCAATCAGATAGTTTTTGGAGGGATGATGATTCTTTCATTACAGCAGAGTAATCTAGAACAGGGATTCGTATACTGTTCGCCTTAAATGCTTCAGATAAAATTTCTATTTTATCTGGATTAGAAAAAATAAATCTCTTTATATTCGCTATTAGCTTTATCCAGTCGAGGCTGATTGAGTTGTTGAAGTCGTGTTCTCCTTCTAACCACTCGCTATTAACAACAGAAAAATCCTTTTGACCATCATGTAAATCAAGCCCTAAGTTATCAAACATTTTTTCAAGCTGGCCTCTCCAACTTTTCAGCTCGGGTGGAGATCCTACGAAGATAACATCATCAACATATCTACAATAGCGGCCATTTGTGAGTTCATGCATTTTAGAGTCAATATCGTCAAGAAGAAGGTTTGCTATGACGTGACTGAACATGGGGCCTGTTAATATGCTATGACCGGAAGAATTTTTTGAATTTAACTCGAAATGATTTTCTAATATTTTATTTCCCAGTTGGACGTATCTAGGTTGCAGAGCAGATTTATGACACTTTTCGTTCCAAACGCGTAACGCATCTTCACATTTAATACTGGGATAAAATTTTTTTATGTCAGTGTAAAGGACAGAGCTATTTTCATTTTCCCAACATAAATTTGCTATGAATTTATGCCGTTCTTTGATGCCATCGAAGTATGAAGAAAACAATCCAGTGAAATCATTTTCATCAGCATATCTATAGCTGAAGACATATGGTTTAGGGTGGAACTCTTTATATTTCCTGATTACCCATGATTAGGGAGGGTGCGAATAAGCACCCTCCACAACGAAACAGAAAAATTTAGTTCATTAAATTCAAATGCTTACAAGGGCGCATTTTTATGTCTGGTGACTTATTCGCACCTTCCTTAGAAATCCCTCCGACAAAACCTTTCTCCGCTGGTGTTTTTGCAAGATCTTCTAAATTGTTATTAATTAAAAGTTGTTTCCAAGAACTTACCAAGTTATCAGGTAATCTCATTTCAGAACTATTGGAACACCAGACAGAATCCGGCAAACTTTCGTTGCTAATTAGCCTATCCATTTTTTAACCTTATTATCTTCAACGTTCACCTGCAAAATCGAGTGTTTCCGACCCCAACCCACGCTACCGCCCCTGGATTACAGCTTCCAATGCGCTCCATTAACCAGCGGGCGGGGCCCGGATGGTGCTGTAGGCGCCGAATGGCCAGCATAGCCTCAAGCCTCATACGCAAACCAGTCGAAAATTGACGCAACTGGCGAGAAGCGCTGAATTTTTGCGCCAGCTCACCAATCTTGTCTCTTGTCTCTTGTCTCTTGTCTCTTGGCCGAGTGGAGGCGATCAGGGGGAAGGAAGGCTGTGCGAGTACGGCGGCACTTTGGTTGTCATCAAGCCGGGGGACTATAGTGCAGCGAGGCGAGGGTGCCTCGTTTGGCCCGCGTGAGTGGGGCTAACCACAATGGATAGAACGAAGGGAGTTGGTCATATGAAGCGGATCCTGATGGTGTTGAGTCTGTGTGTGACGGTGTTTGGCATGGGAATGGGGGTGGCCCAGAGTGCAACAATGGCGAGTGATGGCGCGGGGGCGCAGCAGGCGTGCGAGGCCCAGGCCGCGGCCAAGAAGCTGGCGGGCGCCGCCAAGACCAGCTTTGTGGGCAAGTGCGTCAAAGATGCCTCCGCCAGTGCCAAGGCAAGCCAGTGCGAGAAAGCGGCCGCCGACAAGAAGCTGGCTGGCGCGGCCAAGAACAGCTTCGTGCAAAAGTGCCTGAAGACGGACGGGGCTGCCGACAAGGCGACCCAGTGCGAGAAGGCGGCGACGGACAAGAAGCTTGCCGGGGCGGCCAAGAACAGCTTTATCCAGAAGTGCGTGAAAACCGCCTGAGCCGGTTGAGGCTCTGAAATCAACGCAGGTTGAGGCAGTGACGAGAAAGGGGCCCTGGGGCCCCTTTCTCTGTTGTGATGGGTGGTGGGGACAGCCCTCGCCGCCAGTGTGCCCGGCCATAAGCTCTGGGCGGGGAGCTGACTTGATCCCTGCCTGGTCATCACTCTCCCTGGGTTGGCTGGGTATGTTCGGGGGCGCTGCTCAGCAGATCCTGCCCCTCGTCCTGGCTCAGCACCAGATAGCGCTCGTACTGGCGCAAGACGTCGGCACTCAGCTCGTCCCGGGTCAGGTACTGGATGTCGTAACCGGCGCGGCCATCGGCAAAATAGGTGATGGGCTCGAAGATGCGGGCCTCGGGATCGTGGTTGTGGGCCGCCTCCAGGGGGGTGAAGGCGGGGGCGGGGCGGGCTTCGATGCGCACCCCGTAGCAGAAGTCCCGGCGACCTTGCTGGGGTACCAGCAGATGGCACTGATCCGGCCCATCCTCTTCGACCCGGCTGGTGATTCCCCGGGCAGCGAACTCCTGACTCAGGGCCGTCAGGGCGGGCAGGGCGACCTTGTCCATAAAGGCGCGGGCCTCCTGCTCGGTGGAGGGGCGTAGCAGGTGATCCATCCGGGTGCGCCACTGCTTGCCGTTCCAGAAGTCAGTGGCGGGGGAGAGGCGCCTGGCCGAGTGCTCCTTGTCTGCGACAAGGCCGCGGCAGAGTCCGAGGCAGAGCAGGACCATGATGAAGGCAAACGGCAGGGCGGCGATGAGGGTCATGGACTGGAGTGCCGCCAGCCCCCCTGTGCTCATCAGGGTACCCGCGGTGACCCCGAGCAGCAGAGCCCAGAACAGGCGCTGCCAGACCGGTGAGCCCTCCTTGCCCTGGGTGGCGATATTGTCGATGACGAAGGCTCCCGAGTCGGCGGAGGTGACGAAGAAGACGCTGATGAGGATCACCGCGAGGGCCGAGGTGATGTCCGCTCCCGGCAAGAGGTCAAAGAAGTTGAACAGCAGGGTGTCGATGTTGCCGACCGAGTCGATGAGGCTTATGCCCCCCTCATGCTGGCTGGCCCAGATGGCGGCGTTGCCGAACACAGTCATCCAGAGCAGGTTGAAGGCGGTGGGCACGAACAGGACGCCGAGGATGAATTCGCGCAGGGTGCGTCCGCGGGAGATGCGGGCGATGAAGAGGCCGACGAAGGGGGACCAGGAGATCCACCAGGCCCAGTAGAGCAGGGTCCAGTTGCCGAACCAGCCCGCCTGGCGGGTCTCGCTGCTTGCACCAGAGACGCGGCGCTGGCCCGCCGAGCGGCTTGCCGCCATGACCCCTGACCACTGGGAGCGGCTGGTGCTGCATCCTGCCTGCGATCTGCTGCTCCTGGAGAGCCCCCATCCGGTGCTGGCGCTCTGGCAGATGGCCCTGCACGGCGGTGAGACGGTCAGGGAGCTGGATGCTGTCTGCTCCCTGGCACTCAAGAAACGCCCCGGACACCGGGTCGACCCCATTCCCCTGGATGCCGCCGCCTGGCGTCTGCTGCAAGGCTGCCTGCAGGGCAGGCCGCTGGCCAGCCTGCTGGCTCAGGATCCCGCCATGGCCGAACACCTGGCCCCCCTCATCACCCTCGACCTGCTGGTCGATCTGGAGCTTGCCCCATGACAACGCAAACCCTTGCCAGGCCCCTTGGCCCCCTTGTTGAACGAATCTTGCCCTGGTGCAGCGGTGGCCTGTTGCTGCTTGCCAGGCTCTGGGTCGCCACCATTTTTCTGCGATCCGGCTGGCTCAAGTTAACGGCCTGGGACAGCACCCTCTATCTGTTCGAGTTCGAATATCAGGTGCCCCTGCTGCCCTGGCAGTGGGCGGCCTATGCGGGCACGGCGACCGAGCTGTTGCTGCCCCTCTTCCTGCTGGCGGGCCTCTTCACCCGTCCGGTCGCCTTGCTGCTCTTTGGCTTCAACGCCATGGCGGTCATCTCCTACCCGGCCCTCTGGGCGGGAGGCTTTCACGATCACCAGTTGTGGGGCTGGATGCTGCTGACCCTGGCCGTGTGGGGGGCGGGCCCCCTGGGGCTCGACAGCTGGCGCCTTGCCCGTCGCTCGCCTCCGGCGTAAGGTGGCCGCACACGAGCCCTGCCTGACTGACGGGTGGGCAAGGAATGCAAAGGAGAAGAGATGAAGGTTCGCGAGGCCCTGGCGGCCGATATTCCTGCCCTGACGACACTGCGCATGGCGCTCTTTTGCGAGGTGGGGGAACTTGCCCGGCCCGATGAGGATCCGGTCCTCAGGGAGGCGACGCAGGCCTACTTCATTCAGGCGCAGGAAGAGGGTCGCGCCCGTAGCTGGGTGGTGGAGGAGGAGGGCGAGGTGGTGGCGTGCGCCACCCTGGCACTCTTCGTGCGCCCGCCCTACCCGGGCAATCTGGCGGGGCGGGAAGGGTACCTGCTCAACATCTACATCCGGCCGGCCTGGCGCAGACGGGGAATGGCGAACGCCCTGCTGGTGGCCATGGTGGCGTATGCCCGCGAGCAGCAACTGGGCAAGCTGTGGCTCCATGCCAGCAGTGATGGGCGCGCTATCTACGAACGGTTCGGCTTTGCTGGCAATCCCGCCTGTCTCGAGTGCGTACCTGCCCGTTAGCCTCCTCTTTTTCTGCACCGGGCTGATCCTCTTTCACAAGGGCTGCGTACTGGGAGCCCTTGGCGGCATCGCCGCTTTTCTATACACTGCGCGCCCCATTCGTTTCAGTCGTCCGACCACTTATGTCGGCGCTGGCGGTGCCGATACCCTCTGTGGGTGAGGCCGTGGTGCCCATGGGGATGGTCAACGAGGAAGAAGTGTCATGTTCAATCAGAAGCTCAAAGCGCAGTTGCAGGCATGCCAGACCCGGCTCGACGAGGAGCAGGGCATCATAGAGGCGATCAAGGCGGGTGCCGCCACCGTCATCTTCAGCCCGGAGGGGATCATCCAGGAGGCGAGCACCCCTTTCCTGGCCCTGATGGGATATGGTGCCGCCGAACTGATTGGGCAGCCCCACAGCCAGCTCTGTCCAAGGGCCTGGGGGGAGTCCGGTGACTATCGCCAGTTCTGGCGCCGCCTCGCCCAGGGGGAGGTGCAGTCAGGCACCTTCGAGCGCGTGAACCGGCAGGGGGAGACGCGCTGGCTGGAGGCGACCTATTTCCCGGTGAAGCACCAGGGCCGGGTGACCCGGGTACTCAAGATGGCCAGCGACGTCACCGAACAGCACCAGCGGCTGGGGCGGCTCGAGGCGCTCACCGAGGCGCTGGACCGCTCCCAGGCCATGATCGAGTTCACCCCGAACGGCGACATCCTCCATGCCAATGCCAACTTCCTGAGCGTCATGGGCTACACCCTGGGGGAGATCGCGGGCAGGCACCACAGGATCTTCTGTGACGAAACCTTCCTGCGCGAGCAGCCCCGTTTCTGGGAGGAGCTGGCCCGGGGCCAGTTCAAATCCGGCCTCTTCATGCGCCACAACAGCCGGGGGCAGGCCGTCTGGCTGGAGGCGACCTACAACCCCATCCGGGATGGTAGCGGCAAGGTGGTGCGGGTGGTGAAGTTCGCCAGCGACATCACCGCGCGCATCGAGCAGAACCACGCCACCCGGGAGGCCGCCCGCCTGGCCCACAGCACCGCCCAGGAGACCCTGCACAGCGCAGAGGAGGGGGCGGGCTTGCTGCGCGCCGTGGTGCAGACCTCTTCCCTCATCGCCTCCCAGGTGGATGAGGCCATCGCCCTCATCGGCCAGCTCAACGAGCAGTCTAGAAGCATCGAGGCCATCGTCTCGACCATCAGCGCCATCGCCGATCAGACCAATCTGCTGGCCCTGAACGCCGCCATCGAGGCGGCGCGGGCGGGGGAGCAGGGGCGCGGGTTTGCGGTGGTGGCGGACGAGGTGCGCCAGCTGGCCGCCCGCACGTCGCTCTCTACCGACGAGATCGCCAAAGTGGTGCAGAAGAACCGCGAGCTGACCGCCAGGGTGACCGACGACATGGCCGGGGTGGCGGGCAGCGCCGAACTCGGCAAGCAGCAGATAGCCGGGGTGGACAAGCTGATGAGCGAGATCCACCAGGAGGCGGACAGGGTCTCCCAGACGGTGTCGGCCCTCTCCATCTGAGGGGCTGGCCACAAGATTGCCAACAGAGTGAGCGATCGGACGGCCAGGCTGAACCCTGGCTGTATGAGGCCCCCCTTCATCATTGTGCCGCCCGGCCCCCTTGTTTAGGCTGCCGCCTCCTTTTTATTGAGCAGGTAGACAACAATGGCAGTACGACAGAGAGGCAGGGCACTGGCCCTGCTGCTGGGAGTGGGGGCGAGCCTGGGGCTCGGCGGTTGCATGGGCCAGATGGGCCTCTCTTCCATGGTGACCAAGGGCAACCTCAGCGTGGTGGACAACCGCTACGGCCGTGCCGGCGTCTTCGTGCTGCTCTCCCCCGTCTATGGCCTGGCGGCCACGGCGGATCTCTTCGTGTTCAACACCATCGAATTCTGGTCCGGCAAGAACCCCATTACCGGCAAGTCGCCCGCCCTGGTGGATCAGAAGAGCGATGCGATCATCAAGGTGAACCAGCACCTGGATCCTGCCCTCAACCAGGTGCCGCTGGCCCTGCTGCCCCAAGGGGTGCGCGAGGTACAGGTGAGCTACCCGGACGAGCGCACCGCCCAGATGGAGATCCACTACATCGACGGTCAGCGCAGCCTGATGCGGGGAGAGATGCGCGGGGAGCGGCTGGATCTCTATCTGGATGACAAACTGGTCTCGACCCTGAGCCGCGAGCAGCGCGATGCGGCGGCAAGTCGGGGAGCGGTGCAGGCATAATTTGTCGCGCCCCTGATCCTTTACTCCCGACAAATGCTATACATGCCTGCGGGCAAGTACGCCCCGATGTAGAGGGAGTGGGCTATGACGGTAAACGGGTTGCGTTTGGCAGAGCTGATTGGTTCTCTCAGCCATGCCCTGGACATGACGGAAGGGCAGCCGAGAGGCCATTGCATCCGCTGCTGCTGGATAGGCTCTCGTCTGGGGGAGCAACTGGGACTGGATGCCCGGCAGCGCCACGACCTCTACTACACCCTGTTGCTCAAGGATCTGGGGTGCAGCAGCAATGCCGCCCGCATCTGCGAGCTCTATCTCACCGACGATCTTCACTTCAAGCGCGACTTCAAGCTGGTGGATGGCTCCCTCTCCGAGGTGGTCAACTTCGTGCTGGGCCACACCGGCTTGCAGGCGGATCTGCTGGGCCGTTTTCGCAGCCTGTTCCACATCTTTCGCAACGGGGATCAGATAGCCAACGAGCTGATCCTGACCCGCTGCCACCGGGGGGCGGACATCGCCCGCCAGTTGCGTTTCAGCGACGAGGTGGCCCAGGGGATCCTCTCCCTGGATGAGCACTGGAGCGGCAAAGGGCGGCCGCAACAACTGGCGGGGGAGGCCATTCCGCTCTTCTCCCGCATCGCCCTGCTCTGTCAGGTGGTGGACGTGTTTCACGCCGCCGCCGGGCCGGACGCGGCGATGAGGGAGCTGCGCGAGCGCAGTGGAAACTGGTTTGATCCCGCCCTGGTCAATGCCTTCGAGGCGCTGGCCGATGACGCCTTCTGGCAAGGGCTGGCGGATCCCGCGTTGGCGGAGCGGGTCTTCGCCCACCCGGCGGGGCAGGGGGAGGTGGCGCTGGATGAGGATTATCTGGATGAGATTGCTGCGGCCTTCGGCCAGGTGGTGGACTCCAAGAGCCCCTATACCGCGGGGCACAGCGGCAGGGTGGCGCTCTATACCGACATCCTCGCCGCCCAGATGGGGCTGTCCGAGGCGCGGCGACGCTGGCTCAAGCGGGGTGCCCTGCTTCACGACGTGGGCAAGCTCGGGGTGAGCAACGCCATCCTCGACAAGCCGGGCAAGCTTGACGAGCAGGAGTGGGCGGCGGTGCAGATGCATGCCGCCTACACCGAGGAGATCCTGAGCCGCATCGGCGCCTTCGAGGAGCTGGCCCTGGTGGCTGGTGCCCACCATGAGCGACTCGATGGCAAGGGCTACCCCAAGGGGCTCAAGGGGGAGGCGATCACCCTGGAGACGCGCATCATCACCACCGCCGACATCTTCGATGCCATCACCGCCAAGCGTCCCTATCGGGATGCCATCCCGGTGCCGAGGGCCCTGAAGATGATGGCGGAAAACCTGGGCACGGCCATCGACCCCGACTGCTTTGCCGCCCTGAAGGCGGGGATAGAGGACTTCTCCCTCTACCTCACTCCCGAGCAGCCCCTGGCTCGTGCAAGCTAAGGCGCGAGCCCGAGACAAGCAAGCCCCGAATCGGCGGGGCTTTTTTGTGGGCGGTTGCAGGCGGCGCGATCAGGGGCGGGTCGAGGGCTTGGCATAGGGTTGCAGCACCAGCCCCAGCAGGCGATAGAGGTGGGCGAGCTGCTCGATGAGATGGAGATTGAGCCAGAGGTAGCCGCCAAGAGTGGGGTCGTGTCCCTGGCCTGGCGCTTGGCTTGTGTCCCCATCGAGCCGGGCGACGGCGGCTTGCAGGCGGCCGATGGCCTGGTCGGCCGCCGTGGTATCGCCGCTCTTGAGCATGAGGGCGAGTTCGGTGAGCACCGACTCCGTCGCCTGCTGGCAGGCGCGAAGCCCCGGGTGGCTCTGCATCAGGAAGTGGCTCTGGCGATCCCGCCAATAGGTGTTGGCCAGCATCTCCAGGGTGCAGACGCTGTTGCGAAGGGTGGTCTGGGTCGCCTCGAACAGCGGGCTGCCAAGGCGGGTCTCCTTGACCGCCGGGGCCAGCAGGGGGCGCAGGCTGACTATCTTGGCGAGCAGGCGGGCATGGCTTCGGGTGAGCTTGGGGCGCTCCAGCACGTTGGGGGAGAGGTGGGTGTGGTAGAGCCGCCCGGCCTGCTGCAGGGCGTCGTGCATCTGCAGACGCCAGTGGGTATAGGCCCGCTGGGGGTAGATGCTGCAAAACAGCAGGGCCAGCACCGACCCCAGGATGACGTCGCCGCTGCGCCAGAGCGCGGTCTCGATGTCCCCGGGCACCCCGCCGACGATGACCCCCAGGGTGATACCGATGAGCAGCCCCACATAGGGGCGCTTGCCGAGCGCCAGGTAGCCGCACAGGAACATGATGGCGCAGCACCAGGCCAGCATCAGGGGCAGGGAGTAGAGCTCCAGATAGAGGGCCACCACCCCGCAGGCGGCGCCGAAGACGGTGCCCACCACCCGTTGCAGGGCGCGCGACAGCACGTTGCCCCAGAAAGAGATGGGGCCCATCACCACCACCAGGGTGATGAGGGGCCAGGTGCTCTCCGGCAGCTTGAGCTCCCGGGTCAGCAGGAAGGTGAGGGTGAAGGCCAGGGCGATGCGCAGGCCGTGGACCAGGCGGTAGCGGCCATAGATGAGCAGATCGAAGCGGGAGAGCGGGGCATTGAGGCGCAAGGGCGTTCTCTTATCTCGGGTCAGGGTGGTGAGGATAGCAAGGGGGACGGCATTCGCCTTGACCTGCGTCGTTTCTCCGGTTCATGGGGGCGCACCTGTCGGCAGGCGCACCATGACCCGCTCGCCGGGGGGAAGGGCCGCGCTACCCGGTGCCCGTTCGATGCGGCAGTTGGCACTGTCGTGGCCCCCATCCACCGGGCGCACCAGCAGGGTGCCCGCCTCGTCCTGACTGAGCAAGCCAGGCACAACGCCCTGCTCTGCCGATGGGGGCAGGGCCGCCAGCAGCCGGGCGCAGAGGCGAAGGGGCGGCGGGGCCTGACGGGGGGCGTGCGGGGGCAACCGGGCGCAGATGAAGTCGGCGATGGCCTCCAGATCCTCGAAGGGGAACCGGGGCAGGGTCGTGGCCTGGGGGGCGTCGCTCACGAGGGCGACGATGTCAGGATCATCGGGGAAGAGCAGGGGCCGGCCGATGGCGGCGCGATACAGCTCCACTTTGGGAAAGCGCCTGTGCTTGAACCCCTCGACCAACAGCAGATCCAGGGCGCTTGTATCGAAGCGGGCCAGCAGCGCCTCAAAGGGGGGCTCCCCCTCCGGGGTCTCCCGGATCAGGGCGTGGCGCCGCTCGGAGGCCGCCATCACCTGGGTGGCGCCCGCCTGGCGCAGGCGGTGGCTGTCCTTGCCGGGCTGGTCCATGTCAAAGGCGTGATGGGTGTGCTTGAGCACCCCGAGGCGCAGACCGCGCGCCACCAGGCGCGGGATGAGGCGCTCCAGTAGGGTGGTCTTGCCGGTGCCGCTCCAGGCGACGAAGCCGAGCAGGGGCAGGGGGGTCATGGCGCGCCCCCTTCCCGCAGCCTCGCCTCCCAGGCGGCGAGTTCGGCCGGGCTGTTGAGGTTGACGAAGGCGTCGGGCAGGTCGGCAAAGGGCACCACCGCCATCTGGTGGCGGGCAAACCAGGCCCCGGTCTTGCGCTCCCCGTCCGCCAGCGCCTGTTGCAGAGAGGGGCGCAGGGCGCGGCGCAGCAGGGCGACCACGGGCTGGAGGTGCTCCCCGTCGTGGGCCACCACCAGATCGGTGTCCGGGGTGATGGCGGCGCGAAAGCGGGTCATCAGATCAAGGGGCAGGGCGGGGCCGTCACAGGGGACGAACAGCACCCAGTCGTGATGGGCCGCCGTCAGCCCCGCCAGCATGCCGGCCAGCGGCCCCTGGAAGTCGGCCTGCGCATCTCCGATGACGGGAGCAAGCTGCCGGTAGCGAGCCTGGCTGCGGTTGGCGTTGATCAGCACCTCGTCCACCTGGGGGCGCAGGCGGGTCAGCACGTGTTCGATCAGGGGAGTGCCCGCGAGGGGCACCCAGCCCTTGTCATCGCCCCCCATGCGGGTGGCGCGACCGCCCGCGAGGATGACGCCGCTGACGAGAAAAACGGGGGAAGAGGGAGGGGTCATGGTGCTCCGTTGCTCGCAAAGGGATGCCCACAGGGGCGTGTCGGGATCTTGCGCCAAGGCGGGCGCGGGAGCAACCTTCGGCTGCCCCGGCAAAGGCGCCTTTGGCCGCAGGGTTTGTCCAAGCTCACAAAACCGGATCGGCAAACGTCATATGATCCCCAGCATTCTGAGTCTTGCTCTCCTGCCTGATGGCAACTTCATGTAAATCAAAGAGAATGACTATGGCTACCGGACAATATCTGCTGTGGAAAGATGCACAGGGTCACGATTTTCGCCCCGTTGCGCTGACGGGCACCAATCTGCTCAACGATCGCAACCTCAACAAGGGTACCGCCTTCACCGAACAGGAGCGGGCCGATTTTGAGCTGGGCGGCCTCTTGCCGCCTCAGGTGCAGACTTTCGAAGCCCAGCTGGAGCGGGTCTATGAGGCCTTCCTGAGCGCTTGCAGCGACATCGAGAAGTACCAGAACCTGCGAGCCTTGCAGGATCGCAACGAAACCCTGTTCTACGCCCTCCTGTCCCGCCACGTGGAGGAGATGACTCCCTACATCTACACCCCGACCGTGGGCAAGGCGTGCCAGGAGTTCAGCCACCGCTTCCAGAAGCCGCGCGGCCTCTACATCACCCCGAAGAACGTCGAGGACATGGGCTCCCTCGCCCGCCACATGGATGCCAAGGCGGTGCGCATCATCGTCGTGACCGACAGCCAGGGGATCCTCGGCATCGGCGATCAGGGGGTGGGGGGCATGGGCATTCCCATCGGCAAGCTCGCCCTCTATACCCTGGGGGCTGGCATCCACCCCGCATGCTGCCTGCCCATCGCGCTGGACGTGGGCACCGACAACCAGGCGCTGCTGGATGACCCCATGTACCTGGGTCAGCCCCACAGGCGCATTCGCGGCAAGGAGTACGACGACTTCATCGACAAGTTCGTGGCCGGGGTCAAGCGCCACTTCCCCAACGCCGTGCTGCAGTGGGAGGACTTCAGCAAGTCCAACGCCTTCAACAACCTGGCCCGCTATCAGCAGGCGCTGCCGTCGTTCAATGACGACATCCAGGGCACCGGGGCCGTGGTGCTGGCGGGTATCATTGGGGCCGTCAAATCCAAGGGGGAAACCCTGGGCCAGCAGCACTACCTGGTCTACGGGGCCGGGGCTGGCGGGGTCGGGGTGGCGGATCAGATCTGCGCTGGGATGATCCGCGAGGGGCTTGACCCGCAGGCGGCGCGGGATCGCATCTATATCCTGGATACCCAGGGGCTGGTGTGTGACAACCGCGAGGGGCTGGATGAGTACAAGCGCCGCTACGCCAAGCCGGGCCTCTTGCTGGCCCAGTGGGATCTGCAGGGCAAGGCGGGGCTGACCGAGGTGCTGCGCCACGTGCCCATCACAGTGCTGCTCGGCACCAGCGGCGCCGGCGGCGCCTTCCAGGAGGAGCACATCCAGCTGATGCTGACTCACTGCGAGCGCCCCATGGTGTTCCCCCTCTCCAACCCCACCGCCAACTGCGAGGCCCTGCCGGAAGACATCTTCCGCTGGAGCCAGGGGCGCGCCATCGTCGCCACCGGCAGCCCGTTCAAGGATGTGCACCATGAGGGGCAGGATTATCGCATCGGTCAGGGCAACAACGTCTTCATCTTCCCCGGCGTGGGGCTGGCGGCCATCGTCAGCCAGATCCGCGAGATAAGCCCGGACATCTTCACCACCGCCGCCTTTGCGCTCGCGGAGTGCGTGAGCGAGGCGGATCTCGCCCGGGGCACCGTCTACCCGAGGATCAGCGAGCTACGCAACATCTCGGTGCACGTGGCGACCGCGGTGCTCAAGGACATCGTGCGCCGGGATCCCTCCCACCCGCTCATCGGTCAGGATCTGCAAGAGCACATCCTGAGCCATATGTGGGAGCCGGTCTACCTGCCCTATCGCCGGGTCTGAGGTGCGACCTGCCCGCATGTGTCGCGGGCATGACAATGCCATAGAAAAAGAGAGGGTGGCCCAGGCCACCTTCTCTGTTTTCCGCCCTGCTGTGTGTGCGGGGCAGGACGCTGACACCTATTGAGCGGGCGGGGGCACCAGGCGGTCATCGACGCTGCCGTCGCCCCGAAGCTTGTTGCCACTGGCGTCGACGGCGTCCACACCGTTGTCGTCCACGCTGCCATCGCCTCGAAGCTTGTTGCCATTGGCGTCGACGGCGTCCACACCGTTGTCATCCACGCTGCCATCGCCCCGAAGCTTGTTGCCATTGGCATCGACGGCGTCCACACCGTTGTCGTCCACGCTGCCATCGCCTCGAAGCTTGTTGCCATTGGCATCGACGGCGTCCACACCGTTGTCGTCCACCCGGCCACCGGCATGACGCTCCCCGCCTGCATGCTTGTCGCCACCGCCGTGGCGATCGCCGCCAGCGTGCTGGTCGCCACCGGCATGTTCGCCCTGACCACGGTCATCGCCGCCGTGGCCGCTGTCGTCCCCGCCATTGTTTCCGTTATGGCTACTATCGCCTCCATTTCCGCTATTGTTTCCACTGTGGCTACTATTGCCCCCACCGCCGCTGTTGCTGCCTCCACCGCCGCTGTTGCTGCCTCCGCTACCACTGTTGCCGCCGCCTTCCCCCCCTTTGTTGTGCACGATCAGCCCATTGGCCACATAGCTGTGGCTGCCATCGAGGATCAGGTTGAACAGCGCCGTGGCGGGCGGGGCATCAACCCAGGAGAGGGAGGCCACCGGCAGTTCGACAGGGTGCGGCGCCAGCGCCAGGTTGCCCGCGCAGCCCCCCTCTGACCAACCCAGCAGGTGCATGCCAGTAAAGAGCGGCAGCACGGCGAGGGCCGGGTTTTCGGTGCGGGTCATGGCCGGTGCGATGGCCGCCCAGCCCCGGGTGGTGAGGAAGGGGTGCTCGGCGGTAAAGAAGGGGGGCAGATGATTGAGCCCGTAGAGCCTGCGCGCCCCCAGCGCCACCCGCTCGATGGCCTGGATGCGGTTGCTCTGCCCGTGCCTGTCCCGCACCCGATCGCCGACCCGCAGGGTCTCGATGGGGCGTTCGCTGCCATCGGCCATCAGGATGCGGGTACCGGCGATGAAGCAGGACTTGGCATGGGCCTGGTTTGCCTGCCACTGGTGGTGGTCGAAGTCATAGCTCAGCGGGGTGGCGAACAGGGCCAGGGCGATGGCCGAACCCAGCAGCAGTCGGCGCTGGCTGGGTTTGAACGAGGGCAGTGACATGGGGAACTCCTTGTCGGTGTGGTGTCACGCCTTCGAGTATAGAGAGGGGATTGGGGGGGCATCTGCGTCGACCAGTTGAAAGCCTTGTCATGTCAACTCGCCGGAAAAACGATTGGCGTTGGCCATAAAAGTGCGTAAAATCGCTTCCTCGATGCTTGTAGCAGCGAATCCCGCCTAAAAAGCCAGTTTCATGCCCTCCCCAAGCAGTAAAAGGCAACAAATGACGCCGTTTGGCCCGTTGGCTGCCTTGAAAACGTCTTGTGATGACTGAAAAGTGTCAAATATCCCTGTCAGTTATCAAAAAATTAAGGATACCCATGTTTTCCTTGGTCAAGCAAAGCGTCGCCGGGCTGCAAATTCTGTTTGTCGCCTTCGGTGCCATGGTGCTGGTGCCCCTGCTCACCGGTCTGAATCCCTCCATGGCCCTGCTTGGCGCCGGTGTAGGCACCCTGCTGTTCCAGCTCTGCACCCGTCGTCAGGTGCCGATCTTCCTCGGCTCCAGCTTCGCCTTCATCGCCCCCATCATCTATGCCACCCAGACCTGGGGTCTGCCCTCCACCATGTTCGGTCTGTTTGCCGCGGGCTTCATGTATTTCATCCTGGCGGCCATCATCCGCGCTCGTGGCATGGGCTTCGTGCACAAGCTGCTGCCCCCCGTGGTTATCGGTCCCGTCATCATGGTGATCGGCCTGTCGGTGGCCCAGGTAGCCTGCAACATGGCCATGGGCCGTGCCGGCGGTGAGCAGGTGGTGCCTGCCACCACGGCGCTGACCCTGGCGGGGATCTCGCTGGCGGTCACCCTGATTGCCGCCGTGTTCTGCAAGGGCTGGATCAAGCTCATCCCCATCCTGTGCGGTGTCATCGCCGGTTATGTCTCTGCCGTGCTGATGGGCCAGGTGAGTTTCGATGGGATGGTCAACGCCCCCTGGCTGGCGCTGCCCCACTTCGAGACCCCGGAGATCAACTGGGCCGCGGCCCTCTTCATGCTGCCGGTGGCCATCGCCCCCTGCATCGAGCACATCGGCGGCGTGTTGGCCATCGGCGGCGTGACCGGCAAGGACTACACCAAGGATCCGGGCCTGCACCGCACCCTGGCCGGTGACGGCATCGGCGTCTGCTTCGCCGGTTTCATCGGTGGTCCCCCCGTCACCACCTATGCAGAAGTGACCGGCGCCGTGATGATCACCCGCAACTTCAACCCGGTCACCATGACCTGGGCCGCGGTGTTCGCCATCATTCTGGCCTTCTTCGGCAAGTTCAACGCCCTGCTCACCTCCATCCCCATGCCGGTGATGGGCGGCATCATGCTGCTGCTGTTCGGATCCATCGCCGCCATCGGTCTCAAGACCCTGGTGGAGTCCAAGGTGGATCTGGGGCTGTCCCGCAACATCGCCATCGTGGCGGTGACCCTGACCGTGGGTGTCGGCGCCCTGGAGATGAAGATCGGTGACTTCGCCCTGGCGGGCGTGGGGCTGGCCTCGGTGGCGGCGATCCTGCTCAACCTCATCCTGCCCCAGCACTCCGAAACGGGTGCCATGGAGAGCGCCAAGGATTAAGCGCCTGGCTTGCTGTACGTTGAGATGATGAAAAAGAGGCCACCTTCGGGTGGCCTCTCTTTTTTTGCCTGCGTACCACTGAACCCGGGCTCCCATGTGAAGCGGCTACACTCAGGGGCACCATTGACGGGAGAGGATGAAAGGATGAAGAGGGCATGGATCCTGGCCCTGCTGGGGCTGATGGGGAGCGGCGCGGCCGAGGCCGGTGCGGTGCGCTACGAGGTCGAAGGCAAGCCGTTCGAGGGCTATTACCTGGCGGGTGCCGACAAGGAGGCCCCTCTGGTGGTGCTGGTGCACGACTGGGACGGGCTCAACGGTTACGAGATCAAGCGGGCCGAGATGCTGGTGGCCCTGGGCTACAGTGTCTTTGCCGTCGATTTGTTCGGTGCCGGGGTCAGGCCGGGCACGGTGGAAGACAAGAAACGCCTCACCGGGGCCCTCTATCAGGACAGGACCAGGATGCGCACCCTGCTGCAAGGGGGATTGGCGGAGGCGGGCAGGCAGGGGGGGCGGCTCGACAATGCGGTGGCCCTCGGTTACTGCTTTGGCAGCGCCGCCGTACTGGAGCTGGCCCGCAGCGGGGCGGATCTCAAGGGGGTGGTGAGCGTACACGGCGGGCTGGAGACCCCGGCCGGGCAGGACTACAAAGAGGTGAAGGGACAGTTGCTTGTCCAGCACGGCAGCGCCGACGAGGCGGTCTCTCTGGGTCAGTTTGCGGCGCTGGTGGCCGAGCTGGAGAGCGCCGGGGTGAAGCACGAGGCGACCAGCTACAGCGGCGCTCCCCACGCGTTCAGCGTCTTTGGCTCGGACAACTACCGCGCCGATGCCGATGCCAAGTCCTGGCAGCGTTTCACCGGTTTCCTGAAGGAGGTGACCGGCTCCTGAGGGGGCCGGCTCACGCAGGCCATGGCAGTGCCATGGCTTTTTTTATGCCCGTTTTTCGCCATCTCAGGGGAGGGCGAGCACCCTCACCCACATGGCCCCCTTGCCCACCTCGCTCCGTGGGCCCGGGGTGAGCTGGCCGCTTTCGGGGTCGATGGCATGCAGCGCCACCTCGTGGGATTGCTGCCCGGTCGCGATGAGCCAGTGGCCGCTGTGGTCGATGGCAAAGCCCCGGGGACAGGCCTCGGTCGGGAAGTGGCCGAGGGGGGTGAGGGCGCCATCCTGGGGGGAGACGCCGAACAGGGTGAGCAGGCTGCTGGCCCGTTCGCTGGTGTAGAGAAAACGTCCATCCGGGGTCAGGTGCAGGTCGGCGCCCCAGCGCTCCCCCTCATAGCCTGGGGGCAGCATGTCCAGGCTCTCGCGCGCCACTATCTGTCCATCCGCCTC
Organism: Aeromonas sp. MaB10011B; assembly: GCF_017939325.1. NCBI lineage: Bacteria > Pseudomonadati > Pseudomonadota > Gammaproteobacteria > Aeromonadales > Aeromonadaceae > Aeromonas > Aeromonas sp. MaB10011B. The sequence continues at coordinate 89,176 of NZ_JAGKRK010000052.1, forward strand.
CCTGTGGTAGCGATTGAGGGTGGCATCGAGCTCGTTGAGGCAATAGAGATCGCCGTTGTCCGGGTGCAGTGCCAGATGGCGGGGCCCGGCGCCGGGTGCGGTGTGAATGTCCCCCAACGGGTGGGGAACCAGCCTCTCGTCCACCAGGGCAAAGCGGCGCACCCTGTCCTCTTTCAGGCAGGCCACCAGCAGCTCCTGCTCCCCGTTTTGCCCCGCAAGCCAGGTGACCGAGTGGGCCGCCATCAGGTCGTCGAGACGCTGGTGAGGGGGCTGCATCCGGCCCGCCTGATCCTGGCGGGAGACGGTGACGTGGTTGAAGGCGTAGGAGGCGGCAAAGAAGAGGCGGCCGCTGTCGTCCGTGCAGGTGTGGGAGGCGCTGCCGAGCAGCGGCGCCGAGGTCGGGGCCCCGAGCCGCCCATCGGCGGAGATGGGGAAGCTCAGCACCCGAAAATCGGGGCGCACCCCCGCATGGAGCCAGCGCCGGTCCGGGCTGATGACCAGGGGCTGCACCTCGCCGCCGGTCTGCACTTCCTGCAGCGGGGCGAGGGTGCCTGCCTCGAGGCGAAACACATGGATCAACCCGCTCACCGGGTTGGCCACATAGACCACTTGTTGCATTGCATCTCCTTTGCGACGGCCATCCGTCGGGTCAAGGGAAAGGGGAGTCCCGGCGTCTCAGGCGGGGATCAGGATCTCGCGAATGACGGGCACCACTGACAGTACCAGCAGGGCTGCCATCACCTGGTTGAAGCGGCGACGGGCAAGATCGTTTGCCAGCCAGCGCTTGAGCAGGGAACCGCACAGGAGCCAGAGTCCGACGCAGGGGAAAGAGACGATGAAGAAGGTCAGGGCGATGACGAGGTGCTGCTCAAAGGGGTCGCTTCCCGCGCTGGTGAAGGCGGCGATGGCACCGGTGGCGACCACCCAGGCCTTGGCATTGACCCACTGGAACAGGGCACCCTTGAAAAAGCCGAACGGGCGGGTCCCGTTGCTGTCAGCCATCCCGTCCGTCGGGCGGGCGATGAGCCAGGCAAGATAGAGCAGATAGAGGGTGCCCGCGCACTTGATGAACATGTGGAGTTGGGGGAAGCGGGTAAAGAGCTGGCCAAAGCCCAGCCCCACCAGCAACAGCATCAGGGTGAAGCCGACGCAGATCCCCATGAGCAGGGGCAGGCTCTTGCGTATCCCGACGCTGGCGCCGGCGCTCATCACCATGATGTTGTTGGGGCCGGGGGTGACCGATGCCGAGATGGCAAAGAGCACCACGGCGTAGAGCGAGTCCATTGGGTTCCTCATGCAGACAGTCCGTTGTCTTCCCTATATTGGGGGCGATCTGCGCTTTCCAAGGCGGGGGGCGGGCAGAAAAAAACAGGCCCCGTGACGGGGCCTGTGAAGCGGGCGGGATCAGACGGGCTGGTTCCCTGCCGGCGGCAGCGCCGGGCGGGATTCCACCTTCTGTTCGTCTCCCTGCATGTTCTTGATGTAGACGTCCATCTGGTTGAACGCGATCTCGATGCCATGCTCGCGGAACAGCACGTCGATGCGGCGGTTCAGCTCGTCGATGGCCGGGTTGCGATCCCCCAGCTCGCTCACGAAGAAGCGCAGCTCGTGATCCAGGGTGCTGGGCCCGAAGGTGAGGAAGTAGACGATGGGGGCCGGGTCTTTCAGCACCCGGCTGTTCTCCATGGCGGCCTGCATCAACAGCTTGCGGGTCAGATCCAGATCCGAGCCATAGGCCACCCCGACCCGGGCGATGACCCGGGTGACGGTGTCGGACAGGGACCAGTTGATGAGCCGCTCTATCATCAGCTGCTGGTTCGGGATGATCACCTCCTTGCGGTCGAAGTCGGTGAGGGTGGTGGAGCGGATCCTGATCTTGTTGACCGTGCCCGAGATGGTGCCGATGGTGACGGTGTCGCCGATCCGCACCGGGCGCTCGAACAGAATGATGATGCCTGAGATGAAGTTGGAGACGATCTGCTGCATGCCGAAACCGATACCGACCGAGAGACCGGCGGCCAGCCACTGCAGCTTCTCCCACTGGACCCCGAGCATGGCCAGCGCCGTCAGGCTGCCCACCCCGATCAGGGCGTAGTTGAGCATGGTGGTGAAGGCGTAGGCCGTGCCCTGGGCGAGGCGCAGCTTGGAGAGCACCAGCACCTCCAGCAGGCCCGGCAGGTTGCGGGCCAGCGACAGAGCCGCACCAAACACGAAGAGGCCGGTCAGCACGTCGCTCAGGCTGATGGGATAGAGCACGGCGTTGGCCCCGGTCCCCTCGCTCTTGTGCCACAGCACCACGCTGTCGAGGTAGGTGAAGACCGCCACCAGATCAGACCAGAGCCAGTAGAAGGCGACGCCGAACACCAGCAGCAGCATGATGCGGGTCAGACGCAGGGACTGCTGGCTGACCTCTTCCAGATCCATGGGCTGCTCTTCGATGGCTTCGCCCCCTTCCGCATCCTCCTGGGTCTTGTGTTCCCGCTTGGCGACCGCGCGGCGATAGGCCAGACGACGGGCCGCCAGCTCAAGACCGCGCAGGGCGGTGCGATAGACCAGACCCCAGATGATGATGAGGTAGAAGGACTCGATGAGCCTGCCGGTGAGTTTCAGGGCCGTGTAGTAGTAGCCAAGGGCTGCCAGCACCATCAGGGCCACCGGCGCCAGCGCCAGGGCGACGGCGGTCAGGGTCTGCAACATGCTCGCCTCGCCCTTGATGCGGGCGCGGGAGATGGGCAGCACTAGGTAGGCGGTCAGCCCCAGCAGCAGCATGGTCATGCCCTGGCCGATGACGTCGTTGCCAAGGGAGGAGGGCTCCACCACCGCCTTGGTCGACAGCATGATGAGGGGCAGCAGGGGCAGCCAGAGGTAGCGCATGCTGTTGCGCTTGGCCTGCAGCTCGTCCCGCGGCATGCGGAAGTGGGTCTCGCCGATGCCCCCCGGTCGCATCACCGACAGGTAGACACTGAACACCAGGTAGCCGAGGGCCAGGTTCAGGGTGATCTGGAAGATGAGTCTCGGGCTCAGCAGGCCGCAATAGGCGAGCAGCAGGCCGGCGGCCAGGATGAAGAGGGTGCCCGGCAGGCGTTGCAGCACGGTGAACAGCAGGGCTCGGGGGGTGTGCCACTGGCTGTCCTGACGAAAACGTCCCAGATCCTTGACGATCTTCTTCTGGCGCTCGAGCAGGGTGCCGCGCTTCCACAGCAGCAGGCCGCCCACCAGCAGCAGCGGCAGGGAGAGCAGGGAGACCGCCAGCAGCATGTCGCCCCAGCCGCTCCAGTCCGGTTTCAGCACCCAGTCGGAGGCCTGCTTGAAGGCCTGGGCCGGCCAGGTGATGAACCACTTGGCATCGATGGGCTTGTTGCTGCTCACCCAGAAGATGTGCTGCTGCAGGGTGAACTCGATGGAGGCATAGACCCGGGTCAGCTGCTGCTGGGTCAGTTGCAGGCTGATGGCGTTGGTGAGCTGGGCATCCATCTGGCGGTTGAGCTGATCCAGCAGGCCGATGCGGGTGTCGATGAGCTTGGCAAGGCTGGCCCTGTCTTCGTCGCTCACCGTCTCGCCGCTGCTGGCAATGAGGTTGTCCAGATACTGGTTCTTCTGGAACAGCTGGTCACGCTGCTGGCTCAGTTCGAACTGGGCCAGATGCAGGTCGGCGATCTGCTCCTCCAGGTTCTTCACCAGGGTGGAGGGGGCCGCTTCCAGTTGCTGGTAGAGCTGATAGAGGATGCGCGAGAGCAGCAGGTTGCCCTTGAGCATCTGCACCTGTTCGTTGAGGTTGCGCTCGGTCTGGGTGCCGCGCTCCAGCATGCTCTTCGCCTGCAGGTTCTTCTGGGCCAGGGTGTTGAGGCTGTTGGTGGAGCTGATGAGTTGCTGGCTGAGCTGGTAGTTGAGCTCCTGCTCTTTTTGCACCAGGGGGTTGTCTTCGGCGGCCACCAGTTCGCCGGTCTCTTCGGCGGTCTTCTCGGTATCCCCCAGGCGCTTGGCGCTGCTCTGCTCCTGCAATGCCTGCAGTTTCTGCTCTTCACTGGCAAGACGGGCACTCTGGTAGTCCCGTTGCTTGACCACCAGATCCTGCATGCTGGTGCGGTTGTCCAGCTCCTTTTGCAGGTTGGCCAGTTGCAGATCCAGCAGGGCCAGTTCGGCATTAAGCTTCATTTTCTCGGCGCTGCTCACCCCGTCCCCGGCGTTGAGGCGGGTGCGGATCTCCTGGCTGCGCTGATAGGCGCGGCTCATGCTGGCCTGGGCCCGCTCCGGCAGGGTCTGCAGGTTGGTGATCTGGCTGCCGATGGTGCCAAGGGCCTCCTGGGCCGCCTGCATGTTGGCCATGATCTCGGGTTGGCGGGCATCGAGCTCCGCCAGGCTCATGGTGGCGTATTCGCTCTTGAGCTGCTCCGGGCTCTTGCCCTGGGTCAGGGCGTCGAGCTTGGCGCCGATCTCCTTGAGCTCTGCCGGCAGGGTGCGCAGGCGTTCGCTCTGGGTTTTGGCCTTGCTCTTCTCCTTGTCGATGCTGTCGAGGAGGGAGAGGGTGTCAGTCAGGAACTTCTGGTCCGCCTGCTGGCTGGCCGTGGGGGTGTCCGATTTGCCGAGGGCGTCGAGCGCCCGCTGCACGGTGGCGCGCTGGGGCAGATCCTGCGCCAGGGTGCTCGGGGTCCAGAAGGTAATGAGTAAACAGAGCAGCGGCAGCAGGGTGGCCGAGGCTCTTTTGAAGCGTGTTGAGAGCATAAAGCGTCCGGGTGATTATGCGATGTTCGGGGGATTTTCCACCAGGGTAAAATCCGCGTGGATTCTAGCACCGGCGCAAGAGGGGCAGCAGGGGGAGAGATAAAAAAAAACGGCGCCCGCAGGCGCCGCTTTCATCGGTTCAGGACTGATTACAGTACGTGAACGGAGGCGGTGTTGGTGGTACCGCTCGGTACCAGGGCACCGGAGACCATGACAACCACGTCACCCTTCACGCCCATGCCGATTTCCAGCGCGGCTTCTTTGCCGATGCGATAGAAGTCGTCGGTGGAGGCGATGGAGTCAACCACGTGAGCAACCACACCCTTGGTCAGCACCAGCTGGGCAGCGGTCTTCTTGTTGGTGGTGATGGCCAGGATCCAGGCTTTCGGGAAGTACTTGCGGATGGCCTTGGCAGACTTGCCGCCTTCGGTGGCAACCACGATCAGCGGGGCGTCCAGCTTCTCGGAGGTCTCTACCGCGCCTTTGCAGACCGCTTCGGTGATGCGCAGCTTGTTGCTGTCGTTGGCAGCAGACAGGTTGGACGGCATCACGGCATCGGTACGCTCGCAGATGGTGGCCATGATGGTCACGGCTTCCAGCGGGTACTTGCCCTTGGCGGACTCACCGGACAGCATGACTGCGTCGGTACCGTCCAGGATGGCGTTGGCCACGTCGCCGGCTTCGGCGCGGGTCGGACGCGGGTTCTTGATCATGGAGTCCAGCATCTGGGTGGCGGTGATGACCACTTTGCGGGCTTTGTTGCACTTCTCGATGATCATCTT